>CAZDSL010000036.1:2597-13660 GCA_964507655.1 uncultured Mycobacteriaceae bacterium
CGTGCCCACGCGGTTCGACTGGACGGTGCCCCACGGCGCCGGGGAGACCGGGTCGTCGGACGGGGAGGACGGGTCGTCGGGCGGGGAGACCGGGTCGTCGGACGGGGAGACCGTCCTGCACACCCAGGGCACCGTCGCGCTGAGCAAGGACGGTGACGCGGTGGTGTGGTCGCCGCAGATCCTCGACACGCGGCTGCAGCCCGGCGGGCGCATCGAGTACTCCGACGTGCGCACGTTCACCACGCCCGTCGTCGACCGGAACGGCGCCGACCTCCTGCACTGGGCCACCGTCACGCAGGTGACCCTGGACCCCGGGGCGCTCGACGCGGCCGCGCCGGTGGCCGACGCGCTCTCCGGCATCGATCCCACCATCACCGCCGACGGGATCCGCGACGCCGTCGCCGCCGACCCGGCCTCGCCGTACACGGTGATCGGGCTGCGCGAGGAGGACCTGGCGCCGGTGCGCGACCGGCTCGCGGCCATCGAGGGCGTTCGGCTGCAGGAGCAGGGGCGGCTGATCTCGGCGTCCAGGGACCTCGACGCGCCCATGTTCGGCGAGCTGCGCGACTACTGGCGCGACCGCCTCGACGAGGGCGCGGGCTGGTCGCTGTCGGTGGTGAACGAGGACGGGTCGGCGACGATCGGCGGCGCCGACCCGGCCCCGCTCGACGCGGTGCGCACCACGCTCGACCGGTCGGTGCAGGCGGCGGCGCAGCGGGCGGTGGACGCGCGCAGCGAGCCGGCCGTGATCGTGGCGATGAGCGCCTCCACCGGCGCGGTGCTGGCGGTGGCGCAGAACGACGCCGCGAACGCGCAGGGCCCCATCGCGCTCACCGGCCTGTTCCCGCCCGGGTCGACGTTCAAGACGGTCACCACCTCGGCGGCTCTGCAGGCCGGCGTCACCGAGCCCGACGCGGTGCTGCCCTGCCCCGCGCGCACCACCGTCGAGGGGCGCTCGATCCCCAACGACCACGACTTCGACCTGGGCGAGGTGCCGCTGCACACCGCGTTCGCGCAGTCGTGCAACACCACGCAGGCGATCCTCTCGGCCAAGCTGAGCCCCACGGCGATGCGTGACACCGCCGCCTCGCTGGGCTTCGGCGTCGACTTCACCACGCCGGCGCTCACCACCGTCACCGGCAAGGTCCCCGTCACCGACGGCGGCGCCGCACGGGTGGAGGCGGCGATCGGCCAGGGCACCGTGGTGGCCAGCCCCTTCGGCATGACGGAGATGGTGGCGTCGGTGGCGAACGGCGGAAAGATGGTGTTGCCGATGCTCGTGTCGGGGCAGCGGGCCACGGCCGATCAGCAGCCCACGCCGCTCGAGCCGTCCACGGTGGACGCGCTGCGGGCGATGATGCGCGAGACGGTGACGTCCGGCACCGCGCGCAGCCTCTCGGACATCGACGGGCTCGGCGGCAAGACCGGCACGGCCGAGGTGGCGGGCGGGCCGGCGCACGGCTGGTTCGCGGGCATCGACGGCGACGTGGCGTTCACGGCGTTCATCGAGGGCGCCGACTCGTCGGGGCCGGCCGTGACGATGGCGGGCGATTTCCTGCGCGGGGCGGGGGATGCGCTCGGCGGGTGAGGGGGCGGCCTCGCGCGATCCGAGCACCTGTTGTGCGATCCGAGCGCCTGATCTGCGGGTTCGCGGGGGCAACCGGTGCTCGGATCGGGCCGGCCTCTACCCCGCCGCCACGAGTGGCCGCAGGGGCGTGCGTGTGATGCCCCGCACCACCGGCCGCAGCAGGCGCGCGACGATCAGCGCGACCACCAGGCCCACCACGATGCCCACTGCGAACCCGGCGAGCACGTCGTGCGGATAGTGGGCGCCCACGTACACCCGCGAAAAGCCCAGCACCAGCGCCACGATGCCCGCGATGACGCCCCACCGCTTCTCCACGAGGAACAGCCCCACGGTGGCGGCGGCGACGATGGTCGAGTGGTTGCTGGGGAAGGCGTAGTCGCCCACCGGGTCGCAGCCGTCGAGCAGCAGCGCGTCGGGGTAGACGTGGCACGGGCGCGGCTCGTCGAACACCGATTTCACCAGGTCGTTGACGAAGTACGCCGCCACCGTGGCCACCGGCACCGCGAGCGCCGCCGCCATGGCCGCCGTCCCCCTCCCGCGGGCGCGCCACCAGGCCACCACCATGAGCAGCGCGAAGATGCCGAGGCCGATGTTGGTGAACTCCGACATGAACCCGTGCAGCCACGTGGTGTCGCGCGCGAAGTCGTTGACGTCCAGATACAGGGAGCCGTCGATGTCGGCGCCGTCGAGTGCGGCAGCGGCGGCTGCGGTCATGCGATGTCCTCCGGGCGGGTCATGCGGTGTCCTCACGGGCTGCGGGGCGCGGAGCCCACGGGTGGCGGGCCCTTCAAGCGGCGGGGCCGGCGGCGCGCGGACCCGCGGGCGGCGCGCGGCTGCGCCGACCGCACCGAGCGTACCGACGGCGGCGCGGGTCTCCGGCGCCGCGCGCGGTGGCGGGCGTCACCCTTTGGGGATTGCGGGCGTCACCCTCTGGGGGCTGCTGCGGGAGTCCGGCGGCGCTGCGGGCGTCCGGCGCCGGCTTCGCGCATCGCTTGTCGGCGGTGCCGGGCGTCACCCTCTGGGGGCTGCTGCGGGCGTCACCCTTTGGGGGCTGCTGCGGGAGTCCGGCGCCGGCTTCGCGCATCGGTTGTCGGCGGTGCCGGGAGTCACCCGCTGGCGGCGGCGGCTTCGCGCACGGGTCTTCCTTTGGCGCATGCGTTGGTGGCGGAGGCCGGGTTGTTTCGCGCACCGAACTGTAGTTTGCGCACGTGACTGCTGGTCGCGCACGGGTTAGGGGGCAGCGGCGGTGCTGTTGCGCACCGGTTGTTGCCGGGAGGGGCATGGCCGGTGCGCGAGGTGCAGTGTGGTGCGCGAGGTCGTCGGGATCGCGGCAACCGGGGCGCGAGGTGCAGCGTGGTGCGCGAGGTCGTCGGGATCGCGGCAACCGGTGCGCGGGGTGCAGTGTGGTGCGCGAGGCCGCGGCGGGCGTCACCCCCGGCGGCGGCTACGCGCACGGCATGTCGGGCCGGACGGGCGGTATTGCGCACGCCCTGCCAGGTCGGCGGCGCCGGCTGCCCGCCCGCCCGGCAGCACTGGCCACCCGGGAGCACCGCCCGGCAGCACCCCCAGCAGCACCGCCCGGCCGCCCTACCTCTTATGTCGGGTGCCGGGCCCGTTATGTCGGGGGCCGGGCCCGCCACCAGCCGGCGGCCTCCTCGTAGGCGCGGGCGGCGGCGAGCACGTGGCGGTCGCCGTGCCGGGGCCCCACGATCTGCAACCCCACCGGCAGCCCGTCGTCGCCGAACCCGCACGGCACCGTGATCGCCGGCTGCTGCGTCATGTTGAACGGGTACGAGTACTGCGACCACGACGGCCAGCGCTCCCCGGCCCACCCCCGCGGCACCTGGAGTCCGGCCTCGAACGGCGGGATCGGCATGGCGGGCGTGACCAGCAGCGGATAGTCCTGGTGGAACGCGCCCATCCGCACGCCCATGCCCATCCGCACGGCCACGGCGTCGAGGTAGTCCTGCGCGCTGTAGCCCAGCCCGCGGTCGCACACATCCCGCAGCCCGGGTTCGAGCAGGTCGCGCTGCGTGTCGGTGAGCGCCGCGGTGGCTTTGGCGGCGCCTGCGTACCACAGGCACTCGAAGGCCTCGACCGGCTCGGCGAAGCCCGGGTCGACGGCCTCGACCCGCGCGCCCAGCGCCTCGAGCACCCCGACGGCCGCGTCGACGACCGCGCCGACGGCCGGGTCGAGAGGCGCGAATCCCAGGTCGCGGCTGTAGGCCACGCGCACCCCGTCGAGCGCCCGCAGCCCGCGCCGCGGATCGTCGAGGCCCGGCGAGAACGGGCGTCGCGGCGTGGGCAGCGCCGACCAGTCGCGGGTGTCGAAGCCGGTGATCACGTCGAGCAGCAGCGCCGCATCCTCCACGGTGCGGGCGATGGGGCCCACGTGCGCGAGCGTGCCGAACGGGCTGGGCGGATACATCGGCACGGTGCCGTAGGTGGGTTTGAAGCCGACGACGCCGCAGAAGCTGCCCGGGATGCGCACCGAACCGCCGCCGTCGGTGCCGATCGCCAGCGGCCCCATCCCCGCCGACACCGCCGCGGCCGCGCCGCCGCTGGAGCCGCCGCTGGTGAGGCGCGTGTCCCACGGGGTCCGGGTGGCGCCGGTAAGGGGACTGTCGGTGACGCCCTTCCACGCCAGCTCGGGGGTGGTGGTCTTGCCGGGGAAGGCGGCGCCGGCCTCGCGCAGGCGGGCGACGGCGGGCGCGTCCTCGGTCCACGGCCCGGCTGGGTCGATGGTGAGCGAGCCGCGCCGGGTGGGCCAGCCGTCGGTGAGGAAGATGTCCTTGACCGAGGTGGGCACCCCGTCGATGCGGCTGAGCGGCGTGCCCGACGCCCAGCGGCGCTCGGATTCGGCGGAGGTGCGCAGAGCCTGCTCGGGCTCGACCAGGCAGTACGCGTCGAGCGCCTCGTTGCGCTCGTCGATGCGCCGCAGGACCGCGCGCATCGCCTCGACCGGCGACACCTCGCGCCCGCGGAAGGCGCGCACCAGTTGCGCGGCGGTCCAGTCGGCGAGGTCGGCGGGGAGCTCCGACGACGCCGGCGGCGCCGTCGGCCCCGAGGCCGCGTCTCCCTCCGGCGGTGTGCCTCCGGTGCGCTGCGCATCCATGCTGCCTCCTCCTCCGTGCCGTGCCGCCGGGCGGGTCGCCTAACCCCGGCCGCTGACGTATCCGCGCTGCTTGTCCACCACGTTGTGCAGGACGCCGGGGTGCGTGCCGCCGGCGTAGAGGGCGAAGTTGTCCTCGAACTGCCGGGCCAGCTCGTCGCGCCAGCCGGCCGCGTCGCCGCTCATGTGGGCGGTGAGGATGGCCGACTCGATGCCCCACAGCGGGTGACCGGGCGGCAGCGGCTCGGTCTCAAACACGTCGAGCGCGGCCCCGGCGATCGCGAGCTCCCCGTCCCCGACCGCACCACTCACGCCCGCGCCCCTGGCGATCCCCGCCCGCAGCGCCGCGACCAGCGCATCCGTGTCGACCAGCTCGCCGCGCCCGATGTTGATCACCCGGGCGCGCGGTGGCAGCGCGCGCAGCACCGCCTCGTCCACCATGTGCCGGGTCTGGTCGGTGAGCGGTGCGGCGAGGACGAGGTAGTCGACGTCGCCGGCCACGTCGGCCAGGTCGGCGCTGGCGTGGACGGTGCCGAAGTCGGGATCGCCGCCGCGCGCCGTCCGCCCGGCCCCCGACACCCGCATGCCCACGGCCCGCAGCAGCCGCGCTGTCTCCCGCCCGATCGCGCCGGTGCCCGCCACCAGCGCGTGCGCGCCGTCGATGCGCTCGGTCTCGCGATGCTGCCACCGCCGGGCGTCCTGCAGCCGCACCGACCGCGGCGTGTCCTTGGCCAGCGCCAGCACCGAGCCCAGCACGAACTCGGCGATGGGCCTGTCGAACACCCCGCGCGCGTTGGTCACCTGCACGTCGGAGGCGGCGAGCTCGTCGAAGAGCAGGGTGTCGACGCCCGCGGCGGCGATGTGGATCCAGCGCAGGGCGTCGGCGTGCGGCCAGGCCTCGCGCAGGGCCCCCGAGAAGAAGTCCCACAGCAGCAGCACGTCGGCGCCGGGCAGCGCGCCGGCCAGCGTGCCGGCGGTGGCGTAGCGGACGTCGGCGGCGGCCTCGACCTGCGGGAAGGCCCGGTGCGCTCCCTCGGCCTCGAGCACCACCACCACGGGCCGGGAACGGGCGGTGGCGCCGGGGCCGGCCTCAGCGGATTCCGCCACTATCCCTCCCCCAGCACCGCGTCGAGGGCCGCGCCGAGCCGGGCCGCGCCGTCGGCGATCTCGTCGTCGGTGACCACCAGCGGCGGGATGATGCGCAGCACGTTGCCGAGCCCGCACGTGAGCAGCAGCAGGCCCTGGTCGACCGCCGCGTGCTGCACGGCCTGGGCGGACGGCGCGTCGGGCGTGCCGTCGGGGGAGGTGAACTCGAGCGCCTGCATCAGCCCCACCCCGCGCACGTCGCCGATCTGCGGGTGCGCCCCAGACAGCCTGCGCAGCGCCTCGTGCAGCGTGTTGCCGCGGGCGCGGGCGTTGTCCACCAGGTGCTCGTCGCGCACCACATCGAGCGTGGCGCACGCCGCGGCGGCCGCCACCGCGTTGCCACCGTAGGTGCCGCCCTGCGAGCCGGGCCAGGCGGTGGCCATCAAGTCGGTGGGCGCGGCGATGGCCGAGAGCGGGAAACCGCTGGCCAGGCCCTTGGCGGTGATGAGGATGTCGGGTACCGCGGCCGAGTGCTGGTGCCCCCAGAAGCGCCCGGTGCGCCCCACGCCGGCCTGCACCTCGTCGGCGATGAGCAGGATCTCGTGCCGGTCGGCCCGCGCCCGCAGCCCCTCGAGGAACCGGGCCGGGGTGGGGATGTAGCCGCCCTCGCCGAGCACCGGCTCGATGATCATCGCGGCCGTGTCGGACGGGCTGGAGATGGTCTGCAAAAGGAAGTCGAGCTCGCGCAGCGCGTAGTCGACGGCGGCGTCCTCCGTCATGCCCAGCCGGTAGGCGGCGGGGAACGGCGCGAAGTGCACCCCGGCCATGAGCGGCGCGAAGCCCGAGCGGTACTTCGTGCCGGAGCTCGTCATCGACGCCGTGGCGACGGTGCGGCCGTGGAACCCGCCGTGGAAGGCGATGATGTTGGGCCGGCCGGTGGCCATGCGGGCCAGGCGCATCGCCGCCTCCACCGCCTCGGAGCCCGAGTTGGCGTAGAAGACCGAGTCGATGCCCGGGGGCAGCACCTCGCCGAGCTTGTCGGTGAGCTCGAGCAGCGGCGGGTGCATGACGGTGGTGTACTGCGCGTGGATCACCTTGCCCACCTGGGTGCGCGCCGCCTCCACCACCCGCGGATGGCAGTGCCCGGTGCTGGTGACGCCGATGCCGGCGGTGAAGTCGAGGTACCGGCGGCCGTCGGTGCCCTGGACCCAGCAGCCCCGGGCCTGGTCGACGACCACCGGGGTGGCCTGCTGGAGGATGGGGCTCAGTGCGCTCATGTGACCAGCGTCACCTTCCTGTCGGGGATAGTCAACGCGGCGCGGCGGGGGCGCCGCGCCGAAGGGCTTGCCGCGCATGGGCGCTCACTCGCGCACCGCCAGCGACAGCGCCGTCTGGCGGGGCATGGTGCCGTCGAGCAGCCACGGGGCGAGCACCTTGCCCACCAGCGTGTGCATCTCGTCGCGCAGGCGGCCGTACACGTCGTCGTCCTGGTCGAGCAGCACCCACCACGCCCACGCCACCCCGCCGGCGTTGGCGATGAAATCGGGCACCACCGGGATGTCGCGCACCGCCAGCTCCAGCTCGGCCTCGTGCGTGGCGGCGGCGTTGGCGCCCTCGACGACGATGCGCGCGTTGACGGCGGCGTGGTTGTGGGCGGTGAGCGCATACGAGACGGCGGCGGGAACCAGCACGTCGACCGTCATGCCGAGCACGTCGTCGCGCGGGAGCTGTTCGATGCCCGGGTCGAGCTGTTCGCGGTCGATCTCGCCCCACTCGTTGCGGATGGCCAGCAGCGCGGGGATGTCGAGCCCGTCCGGGTGGCGCACGGTGCCCAGCGCGTCCGACACGGCCACCACCGTGATGCCCGCCTGCTGCGCGTAGAGGGCCGTCGACCCGCCGATGGTGCCGAACCCCTGCACCGCCATGGTGGTGTTCTCGGGCCGGTCGCCCAGCGCCGCGAGCGTGGCGATGGCCGCCTGCGCCACCCCGTAGCCGGCGATGAGATCGCAGACGAGGCCGTCGGGCGTGTCGGCGGCCATCGCGTGCTCCACCCTGTCCTGCGCGACGGCGGGGTCGGCCGAGCGGGCGATCTGCGCGTGGTAGGACGACGAGCCCAGGCCCGCCTCGGCGAAGCGCGCGTCGAGCACGTGCTGCGAGACACCCAGGTCTTCGGCCGTCACCCAGGTGCGTTCGAGGAACGGGCGCATCGCGTCGATGTAGCGCAGGAGGACGCCGTCGCTGCGCTCGTCCTTGGGGTCGAAGTCGATGCCGCCCTTCGCGCCGCCCACCGGCAGGTCGAACGCGGCCGTCTTGGTGGACATGGCGTAGGCGAGATCCTCGACCTCGCGCAGCGTGCATCCGGGCCGCATGCGCAGGCCGCCGGTGGCGACCCCGTCGACCAGATCGTGCACCACGAGGTACCCGACGGCGGGCGACTTCTTGTCCTGCCAGGTGACGGTGAGGTGCGGCTTGGGCTGCAGAATCGGCTTGGGTTGCATGGGTCCTCCCGCTGGTCGAGGTGGCCCGTGTGGCGGGTCTGCTGCCGCGCTCGGTGGCGGTACCCGCAGCGTACGTTCCGGGTGCGCGGCGGCGCCGTCGATCGGGGCGATCGGCCTGGTGGCGGCCGCTGCCCGGTGGCGGCAGGCTGGTGGGCGGACGGCGGGCCGGAGGAGGGCGGCGGCGATGAACTGGTTCGACACCGGCGGCGAGGAGTACGCGCGCTCGCGGCCCGACTATCCGCCCGAGGTGGCGGGCTTCCTGGCCTCGGCGGCGCCCGGCGCGGCGCGAGGCGGGGTCGTGGTGGACGTCGGCTGCGGCACGGGGCAGTTCACGCGGCAGCTGGCGGCCCGGTTCCCGGCGGTGGTGGGCGTGGACCCGAGCATCGGCCAGCTCGCGCATGCGCCGCGCGGCGACGGGGCCGCGTTCGTGTGCGGGGCGGCGGAGCGGCTGCCCGTGGCCTCGGGCTGCGCGGCGCTGATCACGGCGGCGCAGGCCGCGCACTGGTTCGACCTGCCCGCCTTCTGGGGCGAGGTGCGGCGGGTGGCGGCCGACGGCGCGGTGGTGGCGCTGGTGACGTACGGGCTGATGCGGCTGGGCGGCCCCGACTCCGAAACCGCCGCCCCCGCCGACCCGCACGTGCGCGCCCTTGCCGAGCGCTTCGACGCGTTCTACTTCGACGGCATCGGGCCGTACTGGCCGCCCGAGCGCGCGCACGTCGCCGACGGCTACGCCCGTATCGCCGTGCCGTTCGAGGAGGTGCCGGCGCCGGGGTCCGTGATCCGCCGGGAGTGGACCCTGGCGCAGGTGCTCGGGTACGTGCGCACGTGGTCGGCCGTGCGGGTGGCCGAGGAGCGCGGCGAGGCGGGGCTGGTCGAGGCGTTCGCCGACGAGATGGCGGCGTTGTGGGGCGACCCGGCCGCACGTGTGCCGGTGGAGTGGCCGGTGACGATGCGGGTGGGGCGGGTGTAAGGGGTATTCACCGCTCCGGCGCGATCCCCGGCTCGGCGTGCCCGAGCGGCGGCACGGAGATGGCGGCGACGATGTCGGCGTTCGCCGGGTCGGCCAACGGGTCGGGCTGAATCCAGTGCACAGGACCCCGAGCACGCGGATCGAGAGCGATGCGCCGGCGCGTGCCATCGGGACGCACCGCGGTGAGGGTGCCGACTGCGATCCACTCCGTACCGTCGGCGCCCCGCGCGCTGTCGGCGCGGTGCAACTGGGGCGTGACGTCTGCGATGGTGTCCGGATCCTCGACGGGGACGAAGCGGCGCTCGTCGTCGAGCACCCGCAGCCGGTGCGCGTCGCCGTCATCGCGGACGGTGCCGTAGCGGGGGTCATCGCGCAGGGTCGGGTGCATGCAGCCGACGATGAACAGCCGTCCGCCGGCGAGGACGGTGTTGCCGCCTTCTGCGCTCACGCGCTCCACGGTGAGCGTCCCGTCCGAGGCGCGGTCGCACCGGAACACCTCGCAGCGGGAGGTGATCCAGCATCCGTCGCGATCGGCGTGGACCCTGCGGGTCCATTGGTCGATCGGCGGCTCGATCGTCAGCGGAACCAGGTACTCGACCACCCGCGGCGGCGTCGACCTCGTGTCCAGGTGCAACAGGATGGGATTCGACCGGTCCATCACCCACACGTCGGGTCCGTCGACGGAGACGGCGCCGGCGACGAAGCCGCTCGTCGTCAGGGGCACGTCGTGCGTGTCGAGATCGACGAGCACACCCGTCTTCCGGAATGGGGCCTCAGCCGGGGGCATGTGCGGGTCCGACCAGTTGCGGTGCGGTGTGGCTTCGATTTCGGTGAGTCGCTCGGTGCCGGCCACGAGCCGCATCCCGCGGCCGGTCGGCTCGCAGCGTTGTTCCACGAGCCGCACCCGCCGGACGCGGCCGCGAGTCTGTGCGGGATCGGCGTAACCCGCCCGGCTGGAACCGGCGATGAGCATTCCGGTGAACTCCACCTGTCCCGCCAGCGGTCGATCGGAAATCCACGCGGCGCACCAACCGTCCCCGAGCACCTCGAGCGGCCAGTGCAGTGGGCCGTCCGGTCTGCCGGAGGGAGCGTGCCCGAAGATCGGCCGCACGGTGGCACGCATCGTCTGCCCGAGTGGCGAACACGCGTGTCCGTCGGGATGGAAGGTCAACTCGACGTCGATGAGATCACCACACGCCGGCGGCGTGAGCCCGCCGTCATCGAAAACCCACCCCGGAATGAATACGACGATGGTGTGATCGGCCGTATTGGCAGTCATCATGCACACCCTGCGCACTCGGCGAACCGATGGGCGAAGCCATCGGGCGCGGGGTCACCTTGCATCGGAAGGTACAGGACGTCCGGGGGATCCGCAGCCGGAGCGTTGATTGCCGCCCCGATGTGCCGCGGCCCTCGTATTCGGGCGCACGCTATCGCCGTCGAGGAGAATGGGGCCTGGCCGGGGACTTGATTGCCGGTTCGGTTCCGACCCGCTGAGGAGATAAGAATGTATGCCACGTACGTTCCAGCGCGACGGTGGACGATCGAGCAGCAGTGGGAGTACGTCGGAGCCCGCGCCCGCCTCGTGTGGGGTGAGGCTGCGGCCCGCACATGGCTGAAATCCCCCAACGCCTTCCTCAGCGGTGCCCGCCCGATCGACGTGCTGCGCGTGGACGGGCCGGCGCGGATCCTCGAGGCGCTGGATGCGGAGGCATGGGGCGAGGCGGCCTGAACGCTCGCCCCCTGACGCCACCCCTCACCCCGGCGCCACCACGCCGGCGATCGGCCTCCCCCCGTCGACGGCCTGCC
>CAZDSL010000037.1:0-1832 GCA_964507655.1 uncultured Mycobacteriaceae bacterium
TGGACAGCCGGAATCCAACGCCGAGTACATTGAGGCCGCACGCCGCAAGGAGACGCGGACAGTTCGCGACGCTCACGCACTGAGAGACGTCGACACCTGAGGTTGGTCTGTACCGGAACCCGGTGGAGTTCCGCTTCAACGTGTGAGCTGAGACGGCCTCGTCGATGCCTCGCCGATCCTCGTGATCGGCGGGGCATTCGCCGTCCGGAGCACGTCGTCGGGTCGCGAACCCGACAGAATCGGACCGGAACGATCGGGCGGGCGCCACGTCATCGGGACGAGAGTCGAGGGCGAAGGGAGCAACCATGATCGAGATCCTCAATCGGCTGATCGACGAGGTCGAGCGTCGCGTCGACGAGGACATCGACTTCGATGCGCTCGCTGTGTCGATGGGCACGACGGGCTATCACGCCCGACGGATGTTCTCGTCGCTGGCGGGCATGCCCATCTCCGAGTACGTGCGCCGACGGCGGATGACCGTCGCGGCGGCGGACGTGGTCGGTGGGGAGGACCTGCTGACGATCGCCGTGCGGTATGGGTATGGATCCGTCGAGGCCTTCGGGCGCGCGTTCCGTTCCGTACACGGCGCGAGCCATGGGGACGTTCGTCGTGACGGTGGCCCCCTTCGTACTCAACCCACCCTCAGGTTCCGCCTGACTGTCGAAGGGAGCGTCCCCATGAATGCCCGGATCATCGAACGACCCGCTTTCCGCCTGATCGGCCACGCCGCGCGTGTGCCATTGATCTACGAGGGAGTGAACCCGCACATCGCCGAACACGTCGCATCGATCCCGAACGCCGAGTACGAGCGACTGAGGGGGCTGAGCAACGCGCAGCCCGCCGGGCTTCTGCAGATCAGCGATGACGCCGACGACAACACCGAGGGAAGCATGCTCACGCACATGCAGGGCGTGGCGGTCGATGGTGCGGTGACGGTTCCCGAAGGGCTCGACACGATCGACGTGGACGCCGGCGCGTGGGCGGTTTTCCGCAGTTCCGGAGAGTTTCCCGCAACCTTGCAGAACATGTGGGCCGCCACGGCGACCGAGTGGTTCCCCTCCAATCCCTGGCGGCTTCGCCCTGGCCCCTCGCTGGTGGCGTTCGAGGAGTACGACGAGCACGCAGGCACGGCGACCGCCGAGCTCTGGCTCCCGATCGAACGGGCCTGACACCTGCGTCCGGCCCGGATCGATCGGCATCCGTCGAAGTGGTGGACCCGTGGCAGGTCGACGCGTGAAGCGTCATTCGATCGAAACCGGGTTCGCGCGGAGCCAGGTGAGGACCTGCTGCGCGTGGGTGTTCGGCGGGAAGATCGGGTAGAAGACGTGCTCGATGCGCCCGTCGCGGACGATCAGCGTCAGCCGCGAGTAGAGCCGGTCGTGTCCGGGGGCCTGAAATGTGGGCAGATTCAGAGCGTCGGCAAGCTGGAAGTGCTCGTCGGAGAGCATCGCGAACGGCAACCGGAGCCGGTCCACGACCTCCGCCTGGTAGCCGGCGTCCTGGCTGGAGAACCCGTAGACGGCGCTGACGCGCGCCGCGCGGAGGTCGTCGTGGTGATCGCGGAAGTCGCAGGCCTCGGTCGAGCAGCCGCGTGCGCCGGGGATCGAGTCCCAGCCGTCGGGCAGGTCCGTGCCCGGTGCTCCGGTGAGCGGGTAGAGGTAGATCACCGTCCGGCCGGCCCCGAGGTCGCCGAGATCCACCCGCCCGCCGTCGCTCGTCGGCAGAGTCAGTGCGGGCAGGGCGAGTCCGGGCAGGTGGTCGGCGGCTCCGTCGTCGCTGGGGACGGGGAGGCCTGGGGGCAGGGTGCTGTAGTCGGTCATCGTGTCGTCCTT
>CAZDSL010000037.1:1932-8961 GCA_964507655.1 uncultured Mycobacteriaceae bacterium
CCTGGATACCGCCGAGCATGTGCTCGCCGCCGATGACGGTGACGAGGTGCCGAGCGCCGGGGCTGAGATGGTAGACGTCCGTGAACCAATCGGGGCCGCGGGTGGACAGCGGCGACTGGTCGTGATCGCCGGCCACGACCAGCGACGGCGTGGCCAGCCGCGTGAAATCGGGCGTCATGAACGCGAAATTCTCGGCGGCGAACGGGGTGAGGTCGCCGTGGCTGACCCCGGTGGTCGACAGCAGCACCCCGGCCTTCACTCGGCGGTCGGTGCGGTCGTCGCCGGGCACGCCGTCCGTGCCGATCACGCGGGCCCCGAGGAGCATCCCCACCGACTGGCCGCCCCAGGAATGCCCCGCGACGGCGAGGCGCTCGGTGTCCACGCGACCGGGCAGGCCCGGTACGGCCGCGACGATCACGTCGAGATCATCGATGACGCGTTCCAGGTCGTCGATGCGCGTCCGCCAGATCGTCCGATACCGGGGATCGGCCGGTGCGAGGCCCAGGGAGGTCGAGTCCAGGAACGTGGGCTGGACGACGACGAACCCGTGTGCCGACCAGTGGTCCACGAGCGGGTCGGCGGCGGTCATGGACTGCCCGAAGCCATGCGCGAAGACGATAACCGGGAGGCCGGTGCCGACTGCGGGGGCGGTGATCCGGACCTCGAGATCGTCCCCGCGGGAGGGGGCGTGAAGGGTCACCGGCCGCACGCTGATGACGGGGTTCGGAGCGGGCATTGCTGTTGGTGCAGACATGGAGTCTCCTGTGGTGGTGCCGGCATGAAACGGAACGACAGTCCGTTACGATACGGAACAATGATCCGGTTCGCAATCAGAACCGGAGCAGCAATCCGTTTCGGCCGTAGTGCTGTGGAAGGATGGCCGTATGAGCGACGAGGTACGCGGATCCGGCGCCGGCCGGCGCCGACGGGACGTGGAGCGCAACGAGCGTGCCCTGCTCGAGGCCGCCGCCGGTGTCTTCGCGAAGAGCGGTGTGGACGCGCCGAACCGGGTGGTGGCCGACGCCGCAGGCGTGGGCGTGGCGACGCTCTACCGGCACTTTCCGACCCGCGCCGATCTTGTGGTCGCCGTCTACCGGCACCAGATCGACGCGTGCGCCGACGCCGGACCCTTGTTGCTCTCCTCCGCCCCGACGCCGTTCATCGCGATTCTGGAGTGGATTCACCGGTTCGTCGACTTCCTCGGGACCAAGCACGGCCTCGCCCGTGTGTGGGACGGGGATACCGCGGGGTTCTCCGCGCTCCACGCGTTGTTCGTCGACCGACTTGTGCCTGTGCTGGAAGACCTTCTCGAGGCGGGTCGCGCGTCGGGTGAGGTCATTGCGCCGATCCCGGCGTACCGCCTGCTCCGGGCGGTCGGCGACCTCGTCGCGTGGAGCGGCACGGATCCCGACCACGACGTCCGCGAGGCCGTGACGCTGCTCGTCTCCGGGCTGCGACAACAACAGCCCCGTCGGGAGGAATCACCCGATGGCGGCGCGGGCCGGTCCTACGTCTGAACCGGTCGGAGGCGCCGGGTCGCCGTCGAGGCGCTGCGTTCCGCACGGCCAGGTGGTCGTCGCTGATCGCGAAGTCGACCTGCGCGTTGGAGCGCATGTGGTCGGGGTTCGCCGTTGCAGGCAGCGGCACCGTGCCCGGCTGCAGCGTGTAGCGGATGCACAGCTGCGGGACGGTCACGCCGGGCGTGCACGAGCGACCGGTTCACGGCGCGCGCCGGTAGCGCAGGGCGACGGCGCCATTGTGCAGCGGATCCGAAGAGACCAGTTCGAGCCGCCGCGTCATGGGCAACCCGTCCTGGTAGAGGGTCGGGCCGTGCCCCGCGATCCGGGGGTGCACCAGGATGCAGTACTCGTCGATCAGGTCCAGCCGGTCCAGCTCCACCGCGAGCCTGCCGCTGCCGAGGAGCACGCCTTCGGGAGTACCGTCCTTCAGCCGCTGCACTGCGGCGCGCAGGTCCCCCGCGATGTGGTGGCTGTTGGTCCACGGGAAATCGTTCCGTGTGGACGACACGACGTACTTCGGCTTCGCTTCCAGCGTGGTGGCCCACTCGCGCATCGCCTGCGGCGCGGCCACTTCGCCGCTGGCCACGGCGGGCCAATAGCTCTCCATCAACTCGTAGGTGACGCGCCCCCACAGCATCGCCCCGCACTCGTCCAGCAGACGGGTGAACAGCGCGTGTGTTTCGTCGTCGGCGATGCCCTCTTCGTGATCGACGCAGCCGTCCACGGTGACGTTGATGCTGAACGTCAGTAGCCCCATGGAGCGAGCGTAGTGGCGCGGCCGGGTGTCCACGCGCATTCGCACTGCACCCGGCCGGTGGAACCCGTTCGCTGCCCGCGCTTCAGGCCGATCATCTCGGCGCCGAGGTCCCACAGGCAGGGGAGCGTGGTGCCGTGGTGACGTACCCCCGGCGCGCGCGGGTCACCCCCGCAGCGCGGTGATGGCCCGCTCGATCCGCCGCCGGCGCGTCTCGGGCTTCTTCGCGCTCTCGATGGCCCGCACGTGCTCGCGTCGGCGGCTGTAGGAAAGCTCGTCGTAGGCGGCGCGTGCCGCAGGGTCGTCGTCGAGGGCCGCCGTGAAATCCGCCGGCTCGACGACGACGCGCGGCTCGGTGTCGAGCGTCAACTCCACCTCCACCTCATCGCCGGTGGCGACGCCGGCCGCCTGCCGGTGGGCCTTGCTGAGGCCGAGGAGGTGCCGGCCACGCATGATGGCGACCCGGCTCTTCCACGAATGGCCGTTGACGGTGATGGTCACCGGCGGCCGCGCGCCGCCGCCCAGCGCCTCCACCACGGCGGGCGGGACCTCGAGCCCCCGCATGGGCTCGGGCGGCTCGACCACGGTCACGAACCTCATGCGCGTCTCCTGCTTCGTCGGCGGTGCATCCAGCATTCTGCATGCCGCGCCGCGGCGCTGCGGAGCTTTCCGCGCACGGGGCCCGATCCCTTCCCGCTGGTCAGCCCGGGGCCACCACCGCCCATTTGACCCCGAACCTGTCGACCACCTGGCCGTAGGTGTCGCCCCACGGCGCCACCTCGAACGGCATCGCGATCTCGCCGCCCGTCGAGGTCACCTTCTCGATGAACGCACTGCCTTCCTCGACGCTGTCCACCGCCAGCAGGAACGAGTACACGTCCGAGCGGAGCGGCGGCAGCTGCCCTCCCATCGCATCCCCGCCGCTGATCGCGATGCCCTCGGCCCGCAGCTGAGCGTGCGCCACCGCGTCGGGCGGCGGGGTGAAGGGCAGTCCGTCGAGGTCGGCGTCGCCGTAGGTCTGCAGGTCGAGCTCGCCGCCGAAGAGCTCGCGGTAGTAGGGGAAGGCCTCGGCCGCGTTGCCGGGGAAGCTGATGTAGATGCTGCTGGACAGGGACATGTCGTTCCTTTCGGGTGCGCGACCCGGCGGCGTGCTCGCGGCCGCCGGGACGGAATCGTCCGCCGATCGTGCAGACCGCCGCGAGTCCCGGAATTCATCGCGGGTGCGGATGATGCCGCCGCCACGCCCGGGGCCCGCCGGGGCCCGGTGCCGCACGCCCCGCTCAGCGTGCCGGTGACGTGCGCGACGCGAAGTACCTGTCGCAGCGGGCCCGGTCCCACCCGTGCGCCTCGCGGAGCCCGGCGGCGAGCGTCGAGAGGTAGGCCTCGCCCGGCGGGGTGTGCGCCACCGCATCCATGCCGTGCGGCGCGGTGAGGGTGAACATGGGTCTGCCGTCGAGCCGGCCGACGGCCACCACCGTCTCGTAGTGTCCCGGACCGGCGGCGTGGCGGCCGTCGGGCAGGCCGTCGAGGACGATGCGCTCGAGCGGATCGCCGGGGCGCGGCGGGCGGTGCATCTCCTGGGCGGCGATGTCGACGAACTGGCCGACGGTGATGAGGAACGCGCGGGCGGGGGTGGGCCCGGAGGCGTCGTGGTCGTAGAACGCCATGCCGCCGCCCCAGGTGCGCGATTCGCCGGCGAAGTACACGCGCCCGGGCAGGGTGACGGCGGTGTCGCGCACCGGAGGGGTGCGGTCGCGCGCGCCCACGTGCTCGACCCGCCCGCCCGGAGCCCGCCCGCCCTCGATGTAGCAGCGCAGCCTGCCGGCGCTCATGTTGGAGCCGTAGCCGACGTACCAGATCAGATCGTGTGCCATCGGGGCCATTGTGCCGCGCGACCGGTTTCGCAGGGGGCGCATGCGTGGAAGCGCCCACGTGAGAGGGGAGCCGGTGTGAGGATGTCGCCGTGGAGAACTATCTGTGGGTACTCAAGCAGCCGGAGCTGGACCTCGTGCGCGAGATCGAGCCCGATCGGATGGCGCAGCTCGACGAGGACGCGCTGCTCGATCTGCACAAGCGTGTGCGGAGGGCGCGCAACAAGCACGTGAAGAACTACCGGCGCAGCGCGGCGCAGAACGTCGAGGAGGTGGGCGCCCGCGGCGCCGCCGCCCCGAAGGGCGCCAAGAAGCGTCTGCGGGCCGCGGCGTTCGAGGAGGCGCTCTCGATCGTCTCGCAGCGGCTGGCCGTCGTGGCGCACGAGGAGGCCGAGCGGCTCAAGGAGGAGCGACTCGATCAGGCGCAGGCGAACAGGGGCAGCGGTCCGCAGACCGCCGCGGCGGGTTCCGGCAAGGTCGACGACGCCGGCCGGGCCCGGGCGCACGAGCAGACCTCCGGCGGCGCCAAGCGCGACGCGTCCACGCAGGCGCAGGGCGCGCGGCGCCAGGCGAAGCGCGACGCGCGCTGACGCGGGCGGAGGGGACGCTGCGGCGGCGGGGCCCGGTCACCCGGCCGGCGGGGCCACCGGCGCCTCGGCCAGCGTCCGGCGCGTGCGGAACCGCCGGGCGGCGCCCGTGAGCGGATCGGTGAACAGCAGTTCCCGCGCGAGCAGCTGCAGCGGCAGGGCCGGATCGTCGGGAGCCTCGGGCAGCAGCGTGGGGTAGCGGCGGTCGCCGAGGATGCCCGCCCCCAGCGCCGCCAGGTGCACGCGCAGCTGGTGCTGGCGGCCGGTGCGGGGCCGCAGCGCCGTGTGCAGCACCGGGCGGCCCGAGGCGCTGACGCCCGCGCCGAGCACCGCGATGGCGGTCTCCGCATTCGGCGCGCCCGGCTCGTCGGTGCGCACGCGCAGTTCGCCGCGCCGCGCCACGATCCGGCTGCGGTGCACCAGCGGCAGCGGCCGCCCCGCGAGCGCGGGCGCCGACGCGTCCCACCCGGCCGGCAGCGCCGACACCGCCTCGTACACCTTGCCCACGGCCCGCCTTTCGAACAGCGACTGGTATGCGCCGCGGGTCGCCGGCCGCGCGGAGAACAGCACCAGCCCCGCGGTGGCGCGGTCGAGGCGGTGGATCGGCGTCAGGTGGGGATTGCCGAGCCGCACCCGCAGCCGCACCAGCGCCGTCTCGCGCAGGAACCGCCCGGACGGGGTGGTGGGCAGGAAGTGCGGCTTGTCCACCACGACGAGGTCGTCGTCGGTGTGCACGATCTCCTCGCGGTACGGCACGGGCCGTTCGTCCGGCAGCTCGCGGTGGTACCAGACGAACCGGTGCGCGGTGAGCGGCGTGCCGCGCTCGATGCGGCTGCCGTCCTCGCCGACGATCCGGCCGGCGTCGAGGCGGCGGAGCAGCACGGCGGGATCGAGGTGGGCGAACCGCTCGGTCATGTACTCCGCGATCGTCCCCCACGGGCCCGACGCGGGTATGCGCAGCCGGGTGGGGCCCACGCCGTCGACGACGGGGAGCGGCGGGGGCACGGGCACGCCCCCATGATCCCATCCGTGCGCGGAGCCGGATCAGACGCGGCCGTCGACGCCGCGGCAGGCGGGAGTTTAGGCTAAGCGCATCACGCAAAACGCGCGGGACGGAGGGGTCATGGGACGACGATCGCCCGGAGCAGGGATCGGCCGCACGCTGGAGCCGGAGGAGGTCCCCCTCGCCGAGCGCGACGTGGCCACCGTCCAGGGCCACTGGCTGCTGGCGCGGCTGGGCAAGAAGGTGCTGCGCCCGGGCGGCCTGGGGCTGACGAAGACGCTGCTGCGCGAGGCCGGGGTGCCGGGGCAGCACGTCGTCGAGTTCGCGCCGGGCATCGGGCGCACCGCCGCCACCGTCCTCGACCACGAGCCGGCCGGTTACATCGGGGTCGACGCCGACGAGCACGCCGCCCGCATCATCGACCGGCTGGTCTCGCCGCGCGGCCGCGCCATCGCCGCGGAGGCGGCCGCCTCGGGTCTGCCGTCGGGCAGCGCCGACGTGGTGCTCGCCGAGGGCGTGCTCACCATCCAGTCGGAGGAGGGCAAGCAGGCGATCATCGACGAGGGCGCGCGCCTGCTGCGGCCCGGCGGCCGGTACGTGCTGCACGAGCTGGCGCTGCGGCCCGAGGCGGCGGACGACGACGACCGTCATGCCATCCGCGCCTCCCTCGCCCAGGCCATGCACGTGAGCGCGCGCCCCAAGACCATCGACGAGTGGCGGGCCATGCTCGCCGCCGCGGGCCTCGAGGTGCGCAGCACCCACACGGCGCCGCTCGCCCTGCTCGAGCCGCAGCGCATCGTCGCCGACGAGGGGCTGACGGGCGCGCTCCGGTTCGCCCGCAACGTGCTGCGCGACGGCGCCACCCGCCGGCGCGTGCTGCACATGGCCAAGACGATGCGCGCGCACAAGCACCTGCTGCAGGCCGTGGGGATCGTCGCGGTCGCGCCGGGCGGGGCGGGGGAGGACCGGTGACCGCCCCGGTCGGCGTCGTGCGCATCACGACCTTCCACGCGCAGCCCGGCCACCTCGACGGGCTGCGCGAGGCGGCGCGGGGCAACGCCGCCGCCGCCCGCGAGGCGGACGGCTGCCTGTCGGCCGAGGTGTGCGTCGCGGCCGACGAGAAGGACACGCTGCTCGTCGTCTCGCGCTGGGATTCCGAGCGTGCGCTGCGCGCGTTCCTGGGCTGGCACGAGGGCATCGCGCACGGTGCCGTGTCGCCGCACCTCGCCGGGCGCCCGGTCGCGGCGCACCACCCGGTGCTGCCCGGCTGACCGGCCCCGGCCCGGCCCCGGCC
>CAZDSL010000037.1:9061-13637 GCA_964507655.1 uncultured Mycobacteriaceae bacterium
GCCCCGGCCTGTCCCCGGGGGGCTGCCGCCCGCCCGACCGGCCCGCCCCGAGACGCGCGTGCACGCGGCGAGCGTGTGCCACGATGATGCTCGGCCGCACGTGAAGGGGGGACCGGATGCTGGGCAGCGTCGCCGTGGCGGTGGTGGCGCTGATCGTCATCGCGGCGGCCACCGTCCTGGCCCCCCGGATCCGGCTGGCCGGGCCCCTGCTGCTCGTGCTGGTGGGCGCCGCCGCCAGCGCCACGCCGCTGGTCGACGGCGTCGAGATCGATCCCGAGCTGATCCTCGCGGTGCTGCTGCCGCCGCTGCTCTACGGCGCCGCGGTGTCGGTGCCCACCATGGACTTCCGCCGCGAGTTCCGCTCGATCAGCGGCCTGTCGGTGGTGCTGGTGCTGGTGAGCTCGCTGCTGCTGGGCGCGCTGTTCGCCGTGCTGCTTCCCGACGCCGGCTTCGTGTGGGGAGTGGCGCTGGGCGCCATCGTCAGCCCCACCGACGCCGCCGCCGTCTCCATGATCAAGCGCGCGCCGGTGCCGTCGCGGGTGGTCCTCATCCTCGAGGGAGAGAGCCTGCTCAACGATGCGACGGCCCTGGTGGTGCTGCGCACGGCGGTCGCGGCGGCCGCGGTGGGCTTCTCCTTCTGGGGCGCGGTGGGCACGTTCGCGTACGCGGTGATCGCGGCCGTGGCCATCGGCTACCTGGTGGGCCGGGTGAACCTGGCGGTGCGCCGCCGCATCGGCGACCCCACCGTGGCCACCATCGTCTCGTTCACCGTCCCCTTCCTCGCCTCAGTGCCGGCCGAGGCGATCGGCAGCTCGGGGCTGGTGGCCGCCGTCGTCGCGGGCCTCTACACGGGCGTGCGTGCGCCGCGGGTGCTGCCGCCGCAGCATCGCGTGTCCGACGCGCAGAACTGGGCCAGCGTCGAGCTGGTGCTCGAGGGCCTGGTGTTCCTGCTCATGGGCCTGCAGCTGTCGAGCGTGCTGAGCGCGGTCCACCAGGAGCACACGGGCGTGCCCGTCGCCGTAGGGATCGCCTTCGCGGCGCTGGCGGCCACGCTCGCCATCCGTGCCGCCTACGTGGCGCCGCTGCTGTGGATGCAGCGCCGCCGCACCCGCCGGGGCGCGGCGCTGCAGCCGCGGCTCGAGGAGCATCACGAGCACCTCGAAGCGGGCAGGCTGCCGCCCCGGTGGCGCGAGCTGCCCCGGTTCCGCGGCGGCGACGGCGTGAGCGCGCGCCGGCTCGACCGCCTCGCCACGCGCGTGCGCCGCCTGCTCGCCGACATCGACTACCTGGTCAGCCGGCCGCTCGGCGCGCGCGAGGGCACGCTGGTGGTGTGGGCGGGGATGCGCGGCGCGGTGACGGTCGCCGCGGCGCAGACGCTGCCCACCGACACCCCGCACCGGCCGCTGCTCGTCTTCGTCGCGTTCGCGGTGGCCGCCATCTCGCTGCTGCTGCAGGGCGGCACCGTGTCGTGGGTGGTGGGGCGGCTGTTCCCGCCGGGAGTCCACGACGCCGCCGACGCGGCCGCGCGAGCGGAGGAGCGCGAACGGATCCTCGCCCTGCTCGACGACGCGGCCGAGGCCGTCCCGCGCGCGGACGGCGCGCCCGCCAAGCCGCACCGGCTGGCCGTGCTGCGGGCGCAGCGCGAGGCGCTGCTCGACGCCCGCGACGACGGCGCCTTCGATTCCGACGCGCTCGACACGGCGCTGCAGAACCTCGATGCCGCCGAGATCGCCGTCACGCTCCGCGGCGGCCCCGACGGCTGAACGGCGGCCGCGCCGCCGGTGTACTGCCGCCGCGCACCGCCTCGTCGGGGCGTGCGGGGCGGCGGGCCACCGGGCGGGGTAGGGTTTCCGCCCGGATCGCGGCGGCAGGACACCGTCGGATCGCGGCGGCGAGGACAGGGCGCGGAGGGGAGCGGATGAGCGCGACGCAGCAAGGCCCGTCCGGGCACGAGTCGGACCGGCACGAGGCGGGCGGGCAGGGGGCCGCGCGCAGCGCGGATGCGACGCCCGACGAGGGCTATCAGCGCGGGCTCACCGCCAGCACGGTGCAGATGATCGCCATCGGCGGCGCCATCGGCACGGGCCTGTTCTGGGGTGCGGGCGGCGCCATCGAGAAGGCGGGCCCCGCGCTGCTGCTGGCCTACGCGCTCGCGGGCCTCGCCATCTTCATCGTGATGCGCGCGCTCGGCGAGCTCCTCATCTACCGCCCGATCTCGGGCGGCATCAGCGAGTACGCCGAGGAGTTCCTGGGCCGGTTCGCCGGCTTCACCCAGGGCTGGACGTACTGGGCGGTGTGGACCACCACCTGCATGGCGGAGATCACCGTGGCGGGCAAGTACGTCAACTACTGGTGGCCGGCGGTGCCCGGGTGGTTGACGGCGCTGGTGGTGCTGGTGATCCTGTTCTCGGCCAACCTCATCTCGGTGGGCCTGTTCGGCCGCGCGGAGTTCTGGTTCTCCGCCATCAAGATCACCGCGATCCTGGGCATGATCATCCTGGGCCTGGGGGTGCTGCTGCCCATCGCCGGCCTGGGGCCCGAGACCGGCCCGTCGGTGAGCAACCTGTGGAACGACGGCGGCTTCTTCGCCACCGGCTTCACCAACGCGCTGCTGAGCCTGCAGATCGTCATGTTCGCGTACGTCGGCGTCGAGCTGGTGGGCGTGACGGCGGGCGAGGCGGAGAATCCGCGGGTGACGCTGCGCAAGGCCATCAACAGCGTCCCGTTCCGCATCGGCGTGTTCTACGTGGGCTCGATCTTCGTGATCCTCACCGTGCGGGGCTGGCGTGACTTCCACGAGGGCGAGAGCCCGTTCGTCGCGGTGTTCCAGTACATCGGGGTGCCGGGCGCGGCGGGGCTGGTCAACTTCATCCTGCTCACCGCGGCGCTCTCGTCGTGCAATTCCGGCATCTACTCGACCGGCCGCATGCTGCGGTCGCTGGCGCAGCGCGGCGATGCGCCCCGCCGGCTCGACCATCTCTCCGGCCGGCAGGTGCCGGTGGGCGGCATCGTGCTCAGCGCCGGGATGATGCTGCTGGGCGTCGGCGTCAACGTCCTCGACCCCGAGCACGCCTTCGCCTACATCACGTCGGTGTCGACGGTGGGCATCGTCGCGGTGTGGGCGACGATCCTCGCCTGCCAGATGGTCTACCGCCGCCGGGCCGACAGGGGGTTGCTGCCGGCCGCCGAGTACCGCGTGCCCGGCGCGCCGTACACGACCCTGGCGGCGCTCGCCTTCCTGATGATGGTGCTGGTGCTGCTGTTCTTCTCGTCCGACGGGCGGATCGCCCTGGGCGTGGGCGCGGTGTGGTTCGCGGGTGTCATCGTCGGCTATCTGGTGTGGTCGCGCCGGTCGCGCGCCGCGGCGGTGCGGACCGGCGCCTAGCGGCGGCGCCCGCGCCTAGGCTGGGCGCATGTTGTTCGCATTCTCCGTGGCCCCCACCGTCAGCGCCGCCGAGGACGGCTCGGTGAGCGAGGCGGTGGCGGCCGCGATCCGGGTGGTGCGCGAGTCGGGCCTGCCGCACCGCACCGACGCGATGTTCACCACCCTCGAGGGCGGCTGGGACGAGTGCATGGACGTGATCAAGCGCGCCTGCGAGGTGGTGGGCGAGCACAGCCCGCGGGTCAGCCTGGTGGTCAAGGCCGACCTGCGCCCCGGCCGCAGCGGCGAGCTGGACGGCAAGGTGGAGCGGGTGCAGCGGATCCTCGACGGCGGGCGCTGACGGCGCCCGGCCCGCGGATGCCGCGGCGCCCGGTTCACCCCATCCGCAGGGCCCGCACCGGCAGCGCCCACTCGCGTCCGCACGCCGCCCCGCCGCCGGCCGCGATGCCGGTGATCATCTCGCCGGGCGCCGCGTGGCCGGGCAGCGCGCCCAGGTACACCTCGTGCGCCTCCAGCGACGCGACGCCCTTGCGCACCGACTCCTCGCGCAGCGGTATGGCGTGGGTGGCTCCGGGGCCGCCCACCAGCAGCCACCGCACGGCCCACTCCTGCAGTCCGTCGTCGGTGATCTGGTCGCGGAACAGCCACGGGTTGTCGGCGTCGCGGATCGCGTCGACGGTGCAGATGCCGGTGTGCCGGTGGTCGACGTGGTTGAGCCCCCAGCGGGCCTCGAGCTCCCAGGTGAGTGTGAACACGGCGTCGGGGCGGACCTCGCGGATGCGGCGGGCGATGGCGCGGCGCACGGGGATCCCGGCCTCGAGCAGGCCGTCGGGGAAGTCGAGGATGGTCAGGTCGTCCACGCCGACGATGCCGCAGGCGCGCCGCTGCTCGGCGGCGCGCAGCGGCGCCACCTCGGCGGGCGGCATGCCCCGGATGCCGGCCTCGCCAGCGGTGAGCAGCAGGTAGGACACCGCGATGCCGCGCGCCGTCCACTCGGCGACCGCCGCCGAGCCGCCGTATTCCATGTCGTCGGGGTGGGCCACCACGCACAGCACGCGGCGGAGGTCGGCGTCGTCGAAGATCTCCAGCGTCCGGGCGCCGTCGTCCGTGTCCGTCATGCCGTCAACCTACCGGCGGCGGCCGTCGCGCGTCCCGCGATGCGGGCACGGGCGCGGCGCGCGAGGGGCAGCCCCG
>CAZDSL010000038.1:0-11585 GCA_964507655.1 uncultured Mycobacteriaceae bacterium
CCCGCCGAGGTGCCGACCACCCGCACCGCCGCGTCGAGGCCCACCCCGGCGTCGGCCAGCCCGGCGACGACCCCGAGCTCCCAGCCCGCGCCGGCCGCGCCGCCGCCGCCCAGGACCACCGCCAGCGCCATCGACCGCCTCCTGGATCGCACCGTGCACGTCTGCCGCCGAACCTACCCGCACGCGCGGCCGTGGCGGCAGGATCGGCGGGAAGCGCACCGGCCCGGGGCGCCTCCATCGCGCGGCCCACCCGCGCCGCACCCGGTAGGTTCATCGATGCCGGGGAGGCCGGCGACGGGGCCCGCGGGGTGGACGCGGCACGGGCAGCAGGGTGGAAGGGGACCGCACATGCACACCGGGGGCCAACGGGACACCGTCGTGCTGACGCAGTGCACCACGCCGCTGGAGCGGCATCTCATCGCCGAGTGGCTGCGCCGCGACCCGTCCGGGCTGCCGGGCGCCGTCGCCGGCTCGGCCGCCGTGGACACTCTGCCGCTCGCCGCGCGCCCGCTCGCCCAGCACCTGGTGGACCGCCCGGACGACCCGCTCCTGCTGCCCGTCAAGGTCACCTGGCTGCCGCCCGAGCGCGACGGCAGCCGCAGCGCCCGGCTCAGCGACGTCATCGCCCTGACCAATCCGCGCAACCCCAACCGCTTCATCCAGCGCCGCATCGTCCGCCATGCGCCCGACCGCTGGCGCATCGTCACCGGCACCCCCGCCCCGCTCAGCGAGCTGCGCACCCGCTACCACGCGCAGGCCGACGGCGACAGCGCCGCGGCGGCGCAGGAATCGCCCGCGGGGCTCGCCCGGTTCATCGTGAACACCGCGGTGGTCACGCTCGCCCGGGCCGAGCGCGCGGTGCTCGGCGAGCGGTACAAGGTGCCGCGCGTGGTGGCGGAGCAGATCATGGACTCGCCCCGCTTCCGGCGGCGCGTCGTGGAGCTCGGCCGCGGCCAGGGGCTCTCCGAGCGGCAGGCGCTCGAGCACGCGCGCTCGTCGCTCGACGAGCTCGTCGCCGTGCAGAGCCGGCTGGTGTCCGACCTGTTCACCCAGATCATGCGCCCGCTCTACGGCAACGCCTGGACGGTGGACGCCGACGAGTCGCGCCTGGCCGAGCTGCGCGAGCTCAACAAGCGGCGCCCGCTGGTGTTCCTGCCCTCGCACCGCTCCTACGCCGACGCCTTCGTCCTCGGCGACGTGCTCGCCCGCAACGACTTCCCCCGCAACCACCTGCTGGGCGGCGCCAACCTGCAGTTCTGGCCCATCGGCGCGCTCGCCAAGCGCACCGGCACGGTGTTCATCCGGCGCAGCTTCGGCGACGACGCCATCTACAAGGCCTCGCTCGAGGAGTACTTCGCGCACCTGCTGTCGAAGCGCTTCAATCTCGAGTGGTACTTCGAGGGCGGCCGCACCCGCACCGGCAAGCTGCGCCCGCCCAAGTACGGCCTGCTCGCGTACGTGGCCAACGCCGTGCGCAGCGGCCGCGTGCACGACGCTCTGCTGGTGCCGGTGTCGATCACCTACGAGCGCATGGCCGAGGTGGGCGCCGTGGCCGCCGAGCAGATGGGCGCCGAGAAGAAGCCCGAGGGACTCACCTGGATGGCCCGCTACGCGCGCGGGCAGCAGCGCCGCGCCGGCAACGTCTACGTGCGCTTCGGCGACCCGGTCTCGCTGCGCGAGCAGCTCGCCGCCGGCGGCGACCCCGACGTGCTCGACCAGGACGGGTCGGGCCCGCCCGCCACCCGCACCGACGGCCCCTCCCCCGCCGCGACCGCCGAGGACCCCGACCACCGCACCATGCAGGGGCGCCTGGCGCTGCAGAAGGTGGGCTTCGAGGTGGCCGTGGGAATCAACCGCGCCACCCCCATCACCATCAACTCGCTCGTCACCCTCGCGCTGCTGGGCGTGCGCGACCGCGCGCTCACGCTGCGCGAGGTGGCCGCCGTCATCGCCCCGGTGCGCACGTACCTCGACCGGCGCGGCATCCCCCAGGGCGAGCTCACCGCCATCGACACCACCGCCGGCCTGGCCACGGTGCTGCAGCGGCTCACCGACGCCGGCGTCGTCACCACCTACGACGGCGGCGTCGAGCCGGTGTACGCGATCGAGCCCGGCCAGCACATCGTCGCCGCGTTCTACCGCAACAGCGGCATCCACTGGTTCATCGACCGCGCGATCCTCGAACTCGCCATCGTCCACGCGCAGCAGGGCGGGTACACCCACCCCGTGGAGGCCGGCTGGGCGGAGTCCAAGCGCCTGCGCGACCTGCTCAAGTTCGAGTTCTTCTTCCCGGAGCGCGACACCTTCGAGGCCGAGCTGGCCGCGGAGATGGAGCTCATCGCCCCCGGCTGGGACCGCTCCCGCCCGTCCGCCGACGAGGTGCTCGAGCGCCTGGTGGGCAGCGGGTTCTTCATGGCGCACCGCACCCTGCGCTCGTTCTTCGACGCGCAGCTGGTGGTGGCCGAGCGGCTGGCCGCGCGCGAGCCGTCCGCGCCCTTCGACCGCGAGCAGTTCCTGCGCGAGTGCGCCGACGTGGGCCGGCAGATGCTGCTGCAGGCGCGGCTGCGCGGCCCCGAATCGCTCTCGCTCGAGCTGTTCGCGTCCGCCACCGCGCTGGCCGGCAACCGCGGGCTGCTGGGGCCCGGCGGGCCGGAGCTCACCGTGCGGCGCGACGCGTTCGCCGCGCAGCTGCGCCAGGTCACCCGCTCGCTCGAAGTCACCGAATCGCTCGACGTCTCCAACAGGAAGGTGCAGCCGTGACCGCCGACGGCACCACCCACGCATCACCGTCGCGCCCGCTCGATGCCGCGCTGGCGCGCATCGCCGCGGCGCCCGAGGGGCCGCAGGTGGCCGCGCTCTTCGACTTCGACGGCACCATCGTGCACGGCTATTCGGGCGTGCACTTCTTCCGCGACCGCCTCCTGGCCGGCAAGGTGGGCCCGCGCGAACTGCTCGGCACCGCCGTCAACGGGCTGCGCGGCACCGACAGCGAGGCCGACTTCGAGCGCTTCGTCGCCGTCGCCTTCCGGGCCTGGGCCGGGCACACCGAGGAGGAGCTGCACCGGGTGGGGCGCGACCTGTTCGAGAACACCCTCGCCGGGCTGCTCTACCCGGAGGCGTGGCGGCTGATCCGGGCGCACAAGGCCCGGGGGCACACGCTCGTCATCGCCTCGTCGGCCTCCCGCTACCAGTTCGAGGCGGCCGCCGAGGCCCTGGGCGTCGAGCATCTGCTGTACACCCCGCTCGAGGTGGTGGACGGCGTGCTCACCGGCCGCGTCGACGGCGCGTCGCTGTGGCGCAGCGGCAAGGCGCGCGCCGCACGCGAGTTCGCGGCCGCGCACGGCATCGACGCCGACGCCAGCTTCGCCTACTCCAACGGCGGCGAAGACGCCGAGTTCCTGGCCTCGGTGGGCCACCCCACCGCCGTCAACCCCGACAGGACGCTCACCCGCGTCGCCGACGAGCACGGCTGGCCGGTGCTGCGGTTCCGGCCGCGCGGCCCGCACAACCTCAAGGACGTGGTGCGCACCGCGGCGTCGCTGGGCACCCTCGCGGGCTCGGCCGGCACCGCCATCGGGCTGGGGCTGCTCAACCGCGACCGGCGCGTGGGCGTCGACGCGGCGTCCGCCATCGGCCCCGAGGCGATGCTCGCCACCGCGGGCGTGCGCGTGCACGTGCGCGGCGAGGAGAACGTGTGGGCGCAGCGCCCGGCCGTGTTCATCTTCAACCACCAGAGCCTGCTCGACACGGCGCTGCTGGCGCGCGTGCTGCGCGAGGGCTTCACCGGCATCACCAAGAAGGAGATGGCCACCAACCCGCTGTTCGGCATCCCGCTGCGGCTCGCCGGCGCCACCTTCATCGACCGCGGCGACACGGGCAAGGCCAAGGACGCGCTGCGGCCGGTGGTCGACACGCTGCGCGCCGGCACATCGGTGGTGATCGCGCCCGAGGGCACCCGCTCGCTCACGCCGTCGATCGGCCGGTTCAAAAAGGGCGCCTTCCACATCGCCATCCAGGCGGGGGTGCCGGTGGTGCCGATCGTCATCCGCAACGCGGGCGAGCTGATGTGGAAGAAGTCGACGCTGGTGCGCGCGGGCACCGTCGACATCGTCGTGCACCCGCCCATCGACGTGGGCGGCTGGGACCCGTCCGCCCTGGATCCGCACATCGCGAAGGTGGAGCAGCTCTACCGCGATACGCTCGACAACTGGCCGCGCGATTGACCCGCCACCACGGCCGCGCAGCACGTCGCTTCTGCACACGAGAAAGGCACTGAGATGACGCAACCGGCCGAGACGGGGCACTCGCCGGGCCGGGAGGCCTGGTCGACGCGCTCGGTCTTCATCCTCGCCGCCATCGGGTCCGCGGTGGGCCTCGGCAACATCTGGCGCTTCCCCTACATCGCCTACTCCAACGGCGGCGGGGCGTTCATGATCCCCTACCTGGTGGCGCTGCTCACCGCGGGCATCCCGCTGCTGTTCCTGTACTACTCGCTGGGGCACCGGTTCCAGGGCTCGCCGCCGCTCGCATTCCGGCGGCTGCATCGCCGCGCCGAGGGCCTCGGCTGGTGGCAGGTGGGCATCTGCTTCGTCATCGCCGTGTACTACGCGGTGATCATCGCGTGGGCCGCGCGGTTCGCCATCTTCTCCGTCGACGGCGACCTCTCCTCGCCCGAGAAGGCCGGCGCCGCGTTCGACAACCTCACCAAGGCCGACCAGTCCACGCTGGGCTTCGACTTCGTCGGCGGCGTCGCCTGGCCGCTGCTCATCACGTGGCTCGTCGTGATCGCGATCCTCGCCTTCGGCGTGCAGAAGGGCATCGGCGCCACCTCGCAGTTCTTCGTGCCGGTGCTGGTGATCCTGTTCATCGCCGTGGTGATCCGCGCGCTGTTCCTGGACGGGTCGGCGCAGGGCCTCGACACGCTGTTCAGCCCCGACTGGGGCGCGCTGGGCGATTCGAGCGTGTGGATCGCCGCCTACGGGCAGATCTTCTTCTCGCTCTCGGTGGGCTTCGGCATCATGATCACCTACTCGTCGTACCTCAAGCGCAAGACCAACCTCACCGGCGCGGGCCTGGTGGTGGGCTTCTCCAACAGCGCGTTCGAGATCCTCGCCGGCATCGGCGTGTTCGCGGCCCTCGGCTACATGGCCGCGGTGCAGGGCGTGCCGGTGGGCGACGTCGCCGAGAGCGGCATCGGCCTCGCCTTCGTCGCCTTCCCCACCATCATCTCCACCATGTGGGGCGGCAGCGTGTTCGGCCTGCTGTTCTTCATCTCGCTGATCTTCGCCGGCCTCACGTCGCTCATCAGCATCGTCGAGGTCATCATCTCGGCCGTGCGCGACAAGACGGGCATGGGCCGCGTGTCGTCCACCCTGCTGGTGGGCGGCGCGGCGACGATCATCTCGATGCTGTTCTTCCCCACCCGCAGCGGCATCGTCGTGCTCGACACCGTCGACCACTTCGCCAACGAGTTCGGCATCGTCGGCGCGGCGCTCACCTCGATCGTCATCGTGGTGTGGCTGCTGCGGAAGCTGCCGCAGCAGCGCGACCACCTCAACGCGGTCTCGTCGTTCAAGCTGGGCTGGGTGTGGATGGCGTGCGTCGGCGTGATCACCCCGATCGTGCTCGCCTACATGCTCATCGACCAGATCCGCGACGTCATCGACAACGGCTACGGCGGCTACGGCGGCGGGCTGGTCGCGGGCTTCGGCTGGGCGCTGCAGATCGCGCTCATCGTCATCGGCGTCGTCCTCGGCTTCACCGGGTGGCGCCGCACCACGCAAACGCAGGACCTGAACCCCGACATCACTGCGTCGGTGAGGAGCTGACATGGGTGCATCGGCAATCGTCATGATGATCGTCGCGCTGGTGACGGTGTGGGGCGGGCTGCTGCTCAGCGTCATCCACCTGCGCAACCACCCCGACGAGGAGGAGTAGCCCCTCCTCCGGCGCCGAGTGGGGCGTTTCCGGTGCCCCCGAACGTCCGGAGGCACCTGGAAACGCCCCACTCGGCGCTTGCGGGCCCGATGCGGCCTAGTGCGCGGCCTCGTCCCAGCTGCGGCCCGCACCGATCGACACGTCCAACGGCACCGACAGCGCGATGACGCCCGACATCTCGCGGCGCAGCAGCTCCTCGATGCGCTCGCGCTCGGCGGCCACCACCTCGAGCACCAGCTCGTCGTGCACCTGCAGCAGCACCCGCGAGCGCAGCTTCTCGCCGGCCAGCGCGCGCTGCAGGTTGATCATCGCCACCTTGATGATGTCGGCGGCGCTGCCCTGGATGGGGGCGTTGAGCGCGGCCCGCTCGGCCACGTCGCGGCGCTGGCGATTGTCGCTGGTGAGGTCGGGAAGGTAGCGGCGCCGGCCGTAGATCGTCTCGGTGTAGCCGTCCTTGCGGGCCTGCTCCACCACCGCGTGCAGGTAGTCGCGCACCGCGCCGAAGCGGGCGAAGTAGGCGTCCATCTGCTCCTTCGCCTCAGCGGCCGAGATCTTGAGCTGCTGCGCGAGCCCGTAGGCGCTGAGCCCGTAGGCCAGCCCGTAGCTCATGGCCTTGACGCGCCGGCGCAGCTCGGGGGTCACCTCGTCGATGGGCACGCCGAACGCCCGCGAGCCGACGAAGTTGTGCAGGTCCTCGCCGGTGTTGAACGCCTCGATCAGGCCGGCGTCGCCCGAGAGGTGCGCCATGATGCGCATCTCGATCTGCGAGTAGTCGGCGGTGAGCAGCACGTCGTAGCCCTCGCCCACCACGAAGCCGTGGCGGATGCGCCGGCCCGCCTCGGTGCGCACGGGGATGTTCTGCAGGTTCGGCTCGGTGGATGAGAGCCGCCCCGTGGCCGCCACCGTCTGGTTGAAGGTGGTGTGGATGCGGCCGTCGTCGGCCACCGTCTTGAGCAGCCCGTCGACGGTGACCTTGAGCCGGGTGGCGTCGCGATGCTCCAGCAGGTGCTCGAGGAACGGGTGGCCCGTCTTCTCGAACAGTGTCTGCAGCGCATCCGCGTCGGTGGTGTAGCCCGTCTTGGTGCGCTTGGTCTTGGGCATGTCGAGCTGATCGAACAGCACCGCCTGCAGCTGCTTGGGCGAGCCGAGGTTGATCTGCTGCCCGCCGATGGCCGCGTAGGCGGCGTCGGCGGCCTCGGTGACCCGCGCCGCGAACGCGGAGCGCAGGTCGTGCATGTGGTCGGCGTCGACGGCGATGCCGGCGGCCTCGAGGTCGGCGAGGACGAACAGCATCGGCAGCTCGATGTCGGTGAGCAGCGCGACCGCGTCGATGCGCGCCAGCTCCTCGTCGAACGCCGCGGCCAGATCGACGGTGGCGCGCGTGCGCAGCATCTGCGCCTGCGCCTCGCGCAGCAGGGCCGTCTCGTCGGCGGCCGGGTCGGCACCGCCGCCCGCGTCGAGCAGCGTCATCTGGGCGTCGGCGCCGGCGGCGGCGTCGTCGGCGCGCAGCTCGCGATGCAGGTAGCGCAGCGAGAGGTCTTCGAGGTCGAAGCGCCGCTGGCCGGGGCGCAGGAGGTACGCCGCCAGCACCGTGTCGCTGGTGACGCCGCCGAGCGTCCAGCCGCGGCCGCGCAGCGCGTGGATGGCCCACTTGCCGTCGTGCAGGGCCTTGTCGACGGACGCGTCGGCGAGCCAGCGGCCCAGCGCCGCCTCGTCCTCCGGCGTCAGCTCGGTGGTGCGGACGTAGGCGCCGGTGCCGTCGGCGGCGGCGAAGGCCAGCGCCTCGGCGTCGGTGCCGTACACGCGCTGCGGTGCGACGACGGTGAGGCCGTGCCGCGCCCCCGGGCCGGCGTGCGCGGCCAGCCAGGCGCCCAGCGCGCCCGGGGCGAGCACCTCGCCCTGCACGTCGAAGCCCTCGTCGGCCTCGGGTTCGGCGGAGGAGAGGGTGGCGAAGAGGCGGTCGCGCAGCACCGCGAACTCGAGCTGGTCGAACAGCGTGTGGATCTTCTCCCTGTCCCATCCGCCCAGCTCGAGCTGGTCGGGCGAGTACTGCAGCGTCAGGTCGCGCACCATCTCGGTGAGCTCGCGGTTGGTGAGCACCTGCGGCAGGTGTTCGCGCAGCGACTCGCCCACCTTGCCGCGCACCTCGTCGGCGTGATCGACGAGGCCGTCGAGGGAGCCGTACTCGCGGATCCACTTGGCGGCCGTCTTCTCGCCCACGCGCGGGATGCCGGGGAGGTTGTCGCTCTTGTCGCCGCGCAGGGCGGCGAAGTCGGGGTACTGGCGCGGCGTGAGCCCGTACTTGGCCTCCACCTCCTCGGGGGTGAAGCGCACCAGGTCGGACACGCCCTTGCGCGGGTAGAGGACGGTGACGTCGTCGGTGACCAGCTGGAGCGCGTCGCGGTCGCCCGTGCACACCAGCACCTTGTAGCCCATCTGCTGCGCCTGCGTGGCCAGGGTGGCGATGATGTCGTCCGCCTCGTAGCCGTCCAGCTCGAGCGTGCGGATGTCGAGCGCCGCGAGCACGTCCTTGGCCAGCGGCACCTGGCCGGAGAACTCGTCGGGCGACTTCTCGCGCTGCGCCTTGTACTCGGGGAACTTCGCGGAGCGGAACGTCTTGCGTGAGACGTCGAACGCCGCGGCCACGTGGGTGGGGTGCTCGTCGCGCAGGAGGTTGATGAGCATCGAGGTGAAGCCGTAGACGGCGTTGGTGTGCTGGCCGGTGGAGGTGGAGAAGTTGTCCACCGGCAGCGCGTAGAAGGCGCGATAGGCGAGGGAGTGCCCGTCGAGCAGCAGGAGGACGGGGCGCCCGTCCTCTCCCGCGGCGGCGGACTGGGCGGTGCCGGATGCGGCCGGGGCGGACGGGGAGGTGCTCTTCGCTGCGGGACTCACGCGCCCGAGTCTATGTGCCGGGCAGGACGTCCACCGACGGCCCGGGCCCGCCGAGCCCCGCCTCGTAGTGCTCGGCGAACAGGAGCGCCACCAGCTCGCCGCGGCTGCGCACGCCGATCTTCTCGAACACGGCCTTGACGTGGTCGCGCACCGTGTAGACGGACAGGTGCAGCTCCTCGGCGATGGCGCCGGTGCTGCGGCCGCGCGCGATGAGCCGCGTGATCTGCTGCTCGCGCGGCGACAACCCGTAGGCGCGCACGATGATCGGCGCGAGCTCCGCCGACTGCGCGTACTCGAGAACCACCGCGGTGCCCGTCATCCGCCCGCCTGCGTCCGTGAGCACCATTCCGTGCACCACCAGCCACCGGCCGCCCGTCGAGCGCAGCCGCACGCGCGCCGCGCCCGACTGCATGCCCTCCTGGATGGCGCGCGCCGTGCCCGCCACGCTGAACACGGCGAGCGGCAGGTCGCCCGGGCCCGGCCCCGCCGGGATCACCCGCAGCCACGCCTCCGCGTTGGCGTTGGCGGACACCACGTTGTAGTCGAGGTCGAACACGATCAGCCCCGGGGCGTCGGAGGCCGCGGCGCCGACGGCGTCGCTGAGCAGCTGGTGGGCCCGCAGCGCGTCGCCCACGTGGCCGGCCACCGACTGCAGCACAGCGGCATCGCGGGCGTCGAAGGGCGCCTCGCCCTCGCCGCGCAGCAGCTCCACCGCACCCCACACCATGGGGCCCGACCGGAACACCGCCCGCATCGCGTCGCCGTAGCCCTGCGGCTGCACGTACTCGACGAAGCGGGTGCTGCGCCGCGGCAGGCCGTGGGTGGCGTCGACGAGCCGGCCCACCGGCTCGCGCGCCTCCGCGAGGTCGCGGAACAGCGCCACGTCGGGCACGTGGAACTCGCGCTCCCAGTAGGAGCGGCACGCCGACGCCTCGACGCCGTCGATGTGCACGGGCCACGTGGGCAGGAGCGTGGCGGGGTCGAGGCCGAACCACGTGGACCCGTCGAAGTCCACGGCCCGCCGCAGCCGGGAGGCCACGTCCTGCAGCATCGCGTCCGGGCGCCCGGGGTGGCGGCCCGCCGCGGCCGTCGCCTCGGCGAGCTGCACGCCCCGCGCCCGGCCCGTCATGGCGGCAGCGTAGCCTTTTTTCTGCGGCTTGAGAAGCGTCGGCGGCCGCGGCCGCTCACGAGCCGAGGAGCCCGAGCAGCCCGCGCAGTGAGCCGGCCCCGCCGATGTCGGGATCGCCGCCGGCGCCGTCGCCCCCGCCGCCGCCCTCGTGCTCGCCCGGGTCGCCCTCGCCGTCGCCGGGCGTCTGCCCCTCGCCCCCGCGCACGGTGACGGCGGGGCCCGCGTCGGCGAACCTTTGCGCGCCGCCGAACGCCTCGACCCAGCCGGCGCCCGTGTCGTAGACGCCCGGCGCGCACTCCACCTTGTAGACCACCGTCATCGACAGCTTGTACGTGAATCCGCTGTTGATGACGGCGAGGTTCAGCGTCGCCGACTGCTCGGTGGGCGACACCACGGTGAGCGGCCGGACGTAGCTGACGACGTTCTCCATCGTCCCGTTCTTGTGGCTGGTGATCACCGCGGTGTCGCCCCACGGCGTGAAGCACGCGGGGTGGATGTCGTGGAACTCCTGGATCCACTCGTTGCTGTCGCCGATGCCGTCGTAGAACGTCTGCACCGTGACGGTCTCGCCGCCGTCCACCACGCCCGGGTCGATCGAGCGCCACACGCTGACGTGTTGCGAGGCCACAGGGTCCGACTCCACCGCCTCCGCCGCCGCCGGCCCCGCCGCCGCGAGCGGCACGCACACCGCCGCGGCCGCGCCCGCCGCCATCGCCCTGAAGGCCGTTCGCGTCTGCTGTCCCGTTCGCATCGCCTGCTCCCTCCGCCGCGGCGGCCGGTCTGGCCGCCGATGCCCGGGAACGCTATGCACGGCGGGCCTTTCCGGGAATCCCGCCGCCGGGGGCCTCCGCACGCCCGCGGGTCCCCCGTCCGGCGGGTGACCGCCCGGGCCCCCTCCCCCAGCGGGGGGATTGCCGCGGACGCGTGAACGGAGAACCCTGGAGCCGACGGGTATTTCAATCACTGAAGGGGTCCGCCATGACCGACACCATCGACCGCTCCGCCGGGCCCGACTTCACCGCCCTCACCGCCGCCTCGGGCGGCGCGGTGCACCTGCCCGGAGCGCCGGAGTGGGACCGCGCACGCACCGCCTGGAACCTCGCCGCCGACCAGCGGCCGGCCGCGGTGGTCGAGATCGCCGGCGCGGACGACGCCGCCGCCGTGCTCGCCTTCGCGCGGGCCCACGGGCTGTCGGTGGCGCCGCAGGGCACGGGGCACTGCGCCGGGGCGCTGGAGCTCGACGGCGACACGATCCTGCTGCGCACCACCGGCCTGCGCGACGTGGCCGTCGACGCCGAACGCGGGGTCGCCGTCGTCGGCGCGGGCGCGACGTGGGGCGAGGTGATCGCCGCGGCGGCGCCGGCCGGGCTCACCCCGCTGGCGGGCTCGGCGGCGGACGTGGGCGTGGCCGGCTACACCCTGGGCGGCGGCCTGAGCTGGTTCGCCCGCGGGCGGGGCCTCGCCTGCCACGGCTTGCTGGCGGCCGAGGTCGTCACCGGTGCGGGCGAGGTGCTGCGGGTGGACGACGAGACGCACCCGGAGCTGTTGTGGGCGCTGCGGGGCGCGGGCGCCTCGGCGGGCTGCGTGGTGACCTCGTTGACGCTGGAGCTGCATCGGGTGCGCGAGG
>CAZDSL010000038.1:11685-13405 GCA_964507655.1 uncultured Mycobacteriaceae bacterium
TCGGCGGGCTGCGTGGTGACCTCGTTGACGCTGGAGCTGCATCGGGTGCGCGAGGTGTATGCGGGGATGGTGCTCTACCCCATCGACCGGGCACGCGAGGTGCTGCGGGCGTACGCGGCGTGGGCCGGGGACGCGCCCGAGCACACGACCACGGCCGCACGGCTGCTGCGGCTGCCCCCGCTGCCGGAGATCCCCGAGCCGTTCCGAGGGCGGGCGTTCGTGGGCGTCGACGGCGCCGTGGATGCGCCCGCCGCCGAGGCCGAGGCGCTGCTGGCCCCGCTGCGCGCGCTGGGCCCGGAGATCGACACCTTCGCGCCGATGCCTGCGGCCGCGCTGCCGATGATCAACCTCGACCCGCCCGGGCCGGTGCCGGGGATCGGCGACGGCATCGGAATCACCGGACTCGACGACGACGTGATCGAGGCGCTGCTGGCGGTGGCCGGGCCCGACGCGGCCGGCTGCCCGCTGCTGCTGGTGGACCTGCGCCACCTCGGCGGCGCGGTGGCCAGGCCGGGCCCGCGGCCCGCGGCGCTGCCGCACGTGGACGGCGCGTTCGCGATGTACACCGTGGGGATCGCGCCGGTGCCGGAGGCGGCGGGCGCGGTGGCGGCGACCATAGCCGGCCTGCGCGCGTCACTGGAGCCGTGGCGGGCGGGGCGCGACTTCCTCAACTTCCGCGAGACCCACGACGCTCCGGAGCGGCTGCTGCCCGCCGACGCGCTGGGCCGGCTGGCCGCCGTGCGCGAACAGCACGACCCGGACGCGGTGATCGCCGGGCACCACACGCTGGTGTGAGCGGAGCGGCGGGGAATTCAGGCGGCGCCGAAGTTGTCGAGGATCATCTGCGCCACCGTCTTCATGGTGGTGCGGCGGTCCATGGCGGCGCGCTGGATCCACGCGAACGCCTCGGGCTCGGTGAGCGTATCGGCCTCCATGAGCGTCGCCTTCGCGCGCTCGATGAGCTTGCGCGTCTCGAGCCTGTCGGCCAGGTCGCGCACCTCGCGCTCGAGGGCGTGCAGCTCGGCGAAGCGGCTGACGGCCAGCTCCACCGCGGGAACGAGGTCGGAGACGAAGAACGGCTTGACCAGGTAGGCCATGGCGCCGGCGTCGCGGGCACGCTCCACCAGCTCGCGCTGGCTGAATGCGGTGAGGATGACGACGGGGGCGATGCGGCGGCGGGCGATCTCGGAAGCCGCGTCGATGCCGTCGCGCCGCGGCATCTTCACGTCCATGATGACCAGGTCGGGCTGCAGCTCAACGGCGAGATCCACGGCGCGCTGCCCGTCGGCGGCCTCGCCCACCACCTCGTAGCCCACCTCGCGCAGCATCTCGACCAGGTCGAGGCGGATCAGCGCCTCGTCCTCGGCCACCAGCACGCGGCGGGCGGGCCTGGGCGCCGCCTGGCCGTCGTGGGGAGCGTCGCCGCGGGGAGGGGTCCCGCCGCCGTGAGGTGCTGCCGCCATGTTGTGCCCCCTCCCTTCGGGTGCGCTCGGCCGTGCGGGCGCGCGGCGCACGCCCCTCGAAGAATCCTATGACCCCGGGGCCGGTCACAACGCGCGGCTCCGCGATTGGCGGGCCCGCGGCCGCACGCTAGGCTGCAAGGCGCGCCGGGCCCGTGTCGCCCGGCACACGCTGCGGCACGCCCTCGTAGCCCAATTGGCAGAGGCAACGGATTCAAAACCCGTCCAGTGTGGGTTCGAGTCCCACCGAGGGCACCACG
>CAZDSL010000039.1:0-1346 GCA_964507655.1 uncultured Mycobacteriaceae bacterium
GCCTCTGCGGCCGACGGCGCCGCGGAGGCGCAGGAGGTCATCGCACGAGCGCTGCGCGGGTTCGCGTCCGCCGACTCCGCCGCCGCGGCGGCGATCGATGCCATCATCGCCCGATCGTCGTCGTGGGCCGACCTCCTCGCCGGGACCTTCGGGCTGCTCGATCCCGCTGCGGGCGCCACCGCGCCGCCCGAGGACGGCACGCCCGCCGAGAACCGCGCCTACTGGCAGTCGCTCACCGACGCGCAGCGGGCCGATCTCATCGCGACGCACCCGGCCGCGGTGGGCGCGCTCGACGGCATCCCGTCCGATGCGCGGCACCGCGCCAATGTCGCGCAGCTCGACGCCGAGCAGCAGCGGCTGACTCGCGACGTCGAGCGGTACCAGAAGGCGTACGACAGCTCGCTGAGCCACCATCTCGGTGGCGCATTCTCCGGCACCAACGAACGGCTCGACCGGGCCCGGACCAGGCTGCGGGACGCCGAGGCCGTGCGCACCGTGCTCGCAGCCCACCCCGATGCCCGGCTCATGGCGCTCGACTTGCGCAGCGGTCGGCACGCGCACGCCGTCGTGGCCGTGGGCAATCCCGACACCGCCGCCCACATCGCGGTGACGACGCCCGGTGTCGACACCACCGTGCACGGCTCCCTGGAGGGGATGGTCGACGAGGCGGCGCGGCTGCGTTCGACCGCCGGCGCCCAGGCCGCCGGCAGCCCGGATGCAGGGCGCGACGAGGTGGCCGCCGTCGCCTGGATCGGCTACGACGCGCCCCTGGCGATGTCGGACGGCCCGCTCGACCGGCTGTTCCACCACCCCGACGAAACCGCCTCCGCCGCTTTCGACACCGTCGCCCGGGACGGCGCCGACTCCCTCGCCCCGTTTCTGGCGGGTCTGGATGCGGCGTCGGAGCTGCCCGACCCGCACATCACCGCGCTGGGCCACTCGTACGGCTCGCTCACCACCGGTCTCGCCCTCCAGGAGCTCGCCGGGCAGGACCAGGCCGCGGGCGCGGTGGACGACACCGTCTTCCTCGGCTCCCCGGGCGTGGAGGCGTCCACACCGCAGGAGCTGGGGCTCGCCCCGCACCACGCGTACGTGCTCGAGGCCGACGGTGATCTGGTCGCCGACGCTGCAAGCTGGCGCGCAGCCCTGGCCCCCGACAGCATCCTCGCCCGCTTCGGCCCCGATCCGAGCTGGTGCGAAGACTTCGAGCAGCTCTCCTCCGACGCGGCCATCGCGCCCGACGGCACGCCGCTGGCCGGCACCAGCGGCCACAGCGACTACATGCGTGCCGGGCCGGGCGGCATGGAGCGCACCACCGTCCACAACTTGGCGGCGGTGGTCTCGGG
>CAZDSL010000039.1:1446-10629 GCA_964507655.1 uncultured Mycobacteriaceae bacterium
CGTCGCCGCGCACCACCACCAGCGGGCAGGGCGAGGCGTGCAGCAGCGCGCGCGAGGTGGAGCCGACCATCATGCCGGTGAAGCCGCCGCGGCCACGATGCCCCACCACCAGCAGCTGCGCGTCGTCGGCGTGCTGCAGCAGGTGCCGCACGGGCCGGTCGTGCACCACCTCGCGGCGGATGGTCACGTCGGGATAGTCCGACTGCCAGCCGGTGAGCGTCTCGGCCAGCGCCGCGTCCTCGCGCTGCTGGATCGACTCCCACGGCAGGTGCGGCTCGTGCAGGTCCACCAGCGGCACGTCGCTCCACGCGTGCACCACCTGCAGCTCGGTGCCGCGCGCCTGCGCCTCGGCGAAGGCGAAGGCCAGCGCCCCCACGCACGCCTCCGAGCCGTCCACCCCCACCACCACGGGCCCGGAACCCAGCGTGCGCTCGCGCCCGCTCCACCCGCGGATCACCGCCACCGGCCGCGGCCCGTAGGCGATGAGCGACGCGGTGACGGACCCGGCCGCGCTCTCGGGCGACTCGCCGAGGCCGCGGTCGCCCAGCACCACGAGATCGGCCGCCCCGGCGGCGTCGAGGAGCGCGGGCACGGGCGGGCCCTCCCACAGGCGCGTCGACAGCGGATGCCCGGGGTCCAGCACCTCGCGCGCCGCCTCCTCCGCCCGCGCCAGCGCCCGCATGCTGCGCGCCCGCAGCGCGTCGAGGAAGTCGGTGCGGTGCGCCCCGGCCGCACCGGCCGGCACGGGCAGCTGAACCGCGCAGCCCAGCACCAGCGGGCTCGCGTGGACCCGGGCGTGCAGGGCGGCCCAGCGTGCGGCGCCGAGCGCCTCGGCCGAACCGTCCACCGCCGCCAGAACCGCCCCGCCCGCGCGGCACCGCGCAGGCTGGGCCTGGCCGGACCGCCCTGCACCCTCGGCCATGCGTGCCACCCTCCATCGGCGAGACCTGCCCGGCCGCACGGCTTTCCGCCCGGCCGATGGCCTCCACCCTAGACCGGTGCGGCGCCGGTCACGACCGCGTCGGCCGCCGCAGCGGCGTCACATCGCGCGCGGCGATGTGTGCGGGGCGCGGGGCATCGGCCTCGAACGGCGCGGCGGGGGCGTTCTCGACGCTGTTGAACACCAGGAAGATGTTCGAGCGCGGGTACGGCGAAATGTTGTTGCCCGAGCCGTGCATGATGTTCGAGTCGAACCACAGCCCCGCGCCCGCGGCGCCGGTGAACTGGTCGATGCCGTACTCGGCGGCCAGCTCGGTGACGTCGTCGCGGCTCGGCACGCCCACCTCCTGCTTCACCAGCGAGCGCGTGAAGTTCTGCTCAGGCGTCTCCCCCACCCCGGGCACGAAGTGCCGGTGCGAGCCCGGCACCACCATGAGCCCGCCGTTGAAGGGGTAGTTGTCGGTGAGCGCGATCGACAGGCTCACCGCGCGCGGGGCCGGCAGCCCGTCCTCGGCGTGCCAGGTCTCGAAGTCGGAGTGCCAGTAGAAGCCCGAGCCCTCGAAGCCCGGCATGTAGTTGATGCGACTCTGGTGGATGTACACCTCGGAGCCGAGGATCTGGCGTGCGGTGTCGAGCACCCGCTCGTCCCGGGCCAGTGCGGCGATGGGCTCCGAAATGCGGTGCACCTCGAAGATCGAGCGGATCGCGCCGGAACCGGCCTCGCGCACCACGCGCGGATCACGCTCGAGCGACGGGTCGGCGATGAGCCGCTCCAGCTCGATCCAGTGGTCCTGCACCTCCGCCGGCGACAGCAGGCCGGGCACGATCGTGTAGCCGTTCTTCTCGTGCGCGGCGAGCGTCTGCGGGTCCATCGGGCCGGCCGCCGCCTCCGCCGCCGACGGCCACACGACGGGGTCGGGCCGGTCGATCCAGGGCATCCGGCCGTCGGACGCCGGGCGGGCCGACGACCTCGTCGGGTACCGGTCGGCGGCCCCGCGTCGGGCGGGCACCCGCACGGTGCCGGATCGGAATGCATGGGCGCGATGATCGGTGTCGACACGCATCGTGAAGCGAAACCTCCGCTCTCGAACGCTGCTCCCGGGTTCCGCGGGGCTGCGGCGGGTGCGTTCGGGCGGTCGTGCGCTGCGGCGCCGGCCCGACGGATCGCACTGCGCCGTCACGCCTGCCCCGGGAGGCGGCGGCGGCCGCAGCACGGAGAGACCGGGAATTGTCACCACCGCGCTCGCGGCGCCGCCGACTTCGGTCCCCTCCACCTATATCGCGTAACCGCGGCGGATGCACATCCGGCGGCCCGGCGCGGAGGCTTCCCCGCGCAAGTCTATGCAACTTGTTGCACTGCAACCGTATGCATAGCTAGGCTGCGCGCATGGCACTGGAGCACGCGATCCTCGTGGCGCTGTCGGAACGGTCCGGCAGCGGGTACGAGCTGGCACAGCGGTTCGACCGCTCGCTCGGCTACTTCTACGGGGCCAGCCACCAGCAGATCTACCGCACGCTGCGGCGCATGGACGAGGCCGGCTGGGTGGCGTGCGAGCGCGTCGAGCAGCACGGCCGGCCCGACAAGAAGGTCTACACCGTGAGCGCGGAGGGCCGGCGCAGCCTGCGCGAATGGCTGGCACAGCCCGCCGCGATGTCGACCATCCGCGACGAGCTGTCGGTGAAGATCCGCGGCGCCTCGCACGGCGACGCGTCCGCCGTGCTCGCCGAGGTGCTGCGGCACGGCGGAGAGCACCGGGCCCGCCTGCAGCTGTACCGCGCGATGGCGGCCAAGGACTTCCCCGACCCGTCCGTGCTGCCGCCGCTGCAGCTGCACCAGTACCTGGTGCTGCGCGGCGGCATCCGGATCCAGGAGGCCATGGTCGCGTGGTGCGACGAGGTGGCGGACGCCCTGCGCGCCGGCCACGGCAGCCCCGCCGCATCGCCCACGGCCGATCCCCTCGCCGCCGGCGCACCGGCGCACGCCCCCGACCCCACCGATGCGGCGTCCGCGCGCGCCGCGATCCCGCCCGCCGCGAAAGGACTGCCCCGATGAGCACCGCCTACCCCGCCCTCTTCACCCCGGTCGACCTCGGCTTCACCACGCTGCCCAACCGCATCGTCATGGGCTCGATGCACACCGGCCTGGAGGACCGCAGCCGCAACTTCGGCCGGCTCGCCGAGTTCTACGCCGAGCGCGCCCGCGGCGGCGTGGGGCTCATCGTCACCGGCGGTTTCGCGCCGAACCACGAGGGCTGGCTGGTGCCCTTCGGCGGCATGCTCGCCACGCACCAGCAGGCCCGCCGCCACCGCCAGATCACCCGCGCCGTGCACGCGGAGGGCGGCCGCATCGCGATGCAGCTGCTGCACGCGGGCCGCTACTCGTACTGGCCGCTGTCCGTCTCGGCGTCCGCCGTCAAGTCGCCCATCAACCCGTTCACGCCGCGCGCGCTCAGCGAGCGCGGCATCCGCAAGATCATCCGCGACTTCGCGCGCTCCGCCCGCCTCGCCCGCGAGGCCGGGTACGACGGGGTGGAGATCATGGGCGGGGAGGGCTACCTGATCAACCAGTTCCTGGTGCCGCGCGTCAACCGGCGCACCGACGGCTGGGGCGGCTCCACCCCGGCCCGGCAGCGGATCGCCGTCGCCATCATGCGGGCGGTGCGCGAGGCGGTGGGCGACGACTTCATCGTCCTGTTCCGCCTGTCGATGGCCGACCTCGTCTCGGGCGGGCAGACGTGGGCCGAGATCACCGCACTGGCCCGTGAGCTCGAGGCCGCGGGCGTCACCATCATCAACACCGACATCGGCTGGCACGAGGCCCGGGTGCCCACCATCGTCACCTCGGTGCCGCGCGCCGCCTTCGCCGACTTCACGGCCCGGCTGGCCAAGGAGGTGACGGTGCCGGTGTGCGCGTCGAACCGGATCAACATGCCCGAGACGGCCGAGCAGATCCTCACCACCACCCCCGTCGCGATGGTCTCGCTGGCGCGGCCGATGCTCGCCGACCCCGACTGGGCCAGCAAGGCCGCCGACGACCGCGCCGACGAGATCAACACCTGCATCGCGTGCAACCAGGCGTGCCTCGACCACACCTTCGCGGGCAAGACGGCCTCCTGCCTGGTCAACCCTCGCGCGTGCCACGAAACGCTGCTCACGCTGGGCCCCACGCGCGCCGCCAAGACGGTCGCGGTGGTGGGCGCCGGCCCCGCCGGGCTCGCCGCCGCCACCAACCTGGCGCGCCGCGGGCACAAGGTCACGCTCTTCGAGGCGGCGGACCGCATCGGCGGGCAGTTCGAGATCGCGCGGCGCATCCCCGGCAAGGAGGAGTTCGCCGAGACCATCCGGTACTACGCCCGCCAGATCGAGCTCACCGGCGTCGAGCTGCGGCTGAACACGCGCGCCGCGATCGACGACCTCGCCGGGTTCGACGAGGTGGTGGTGGCCACCGGCGTCGTGCCGCGGGTGCCCACGATCGAGGGCATCGACCACCCCAAGGCCGTCTCCTACGCCGACCTGGTGCTGGGCCGCCGCGAGGCCGGCGCCTCCGTGGCCGTCATCGGCGCCGGCGGCATCGGCGTGGACGTGAGCGAATTCCTCACCCACTCCTCCTCCCCCACGCTCGACCTCGACGAGTGGATGCGCGAGTGGGGCGTCACCTACGACGAGGACGCGGTGGGCGCGCTCGCCGAACCGCAGCCGGCGTCCTCGCCGCGCAGCGTGCACCTGTGCCAGCGCAAGACCAGCCGCATCGGCAAGGACCTGGGCAAGACCACCGGCTGGGTGCACCGCGCCGCGCTCAAGGCCAAGGGTGTGCAGCAGCTCGCGGGCGTCGAATACCTCAAGATCGACGACGACGGGCTGCACCTGCGCGTCGGCGAGGACTACCGGGTGCTGGGCGTCGACACGGTCGTCGTCTGCGCCGGGCAGGAGTCGGTGCGCGGGCTCGCCGACGAGCTGGCCGGCCGGGGCATCCCGCACCACGTGATCGGCGGCGCCGACGTGGCCGCCGAGCTCGACGCGAAGCGGGCCATCAAGCAGGGCACCGAGGTGGCGGCGGCGATCTGAGCGGGCGGCGGGCGGGCTCGGCCTGACCTCGCCCCGGCGATACGCTGGCGTGAGCCCGCCCAGCACCGCCACAAGGAGCCGCACAGTGCGCGCGACGATCATCCACGGCCCCCACGACATCCGGGTCGAGGACCGCCCCGACCCCGTCATCGAGCACCCCACCGATGCGGTGGTGCGGGTGGTCCGCGCCTGCGTGTGCGGCTCCGACCTGTGGTCCTACCGCGGCGAGCGGGCCACCGAGCGGCCCCGCCCCATCGGCCACGAGTTCATCGGTGTGGTCGAGGAGGTGGGCGCCGAGGTCGCGCGCCTGGCGCCCGGCCGCTTCGTCATCGCGCCCTTCACGCACAGCGACGGCACCTGCGTGAATTGCCGCCGCGGGCTCACCAGCTCGTGCGAGAACCTGGGCGTGTGGGGCGCACTGGACACCCAGGGGCACCAGCTGGGCGGGGCGCAGGCCGAGTACATCCGGGTGCCCTTCGCCGACGGCACGCTGGTGCCGCTGCCGCAGACGCCCGAGCCGGGCGACTACCGCGACCTGCTCGCGCTGTCCGACGTCATGCCCACCGGCCACCACGCGGCCCGGTGCGCGCAGGTCGCCGAGGGCGGCACCGTGGTGGTCGTCGGCGACGGGGCCGTGGGGCTCTCGGGCGTGCTCGCCGCGCACCGGCTGGGTGCGGGGCGGATCGTGGCGATGTCGCGCCGCGGCGACCGGCAGAGCCTGGCCCGCCGCTTCGGCGCCACCGACATCGTGGCCGAGCGCGGCAAGGAGGGCGTGGCGGCGGTGTGCGAGCTGCTCGGCGGCCGCCTCGCCGATTCGGTCCTCGAGTGCGTGGGCACCGAGGAGTCGTTCCGCCAGGCGCTGGGCGTGCTGCGGCCCGGCGGGCACCTGGGGTTCGTGGGCGTGCCCGCCACCGATCCGTCGCTGCACATCGGCGCGATCTTCCCGCACAACTTCCACATCGCCGGCGGCATGGCGCCCGCGCGCGCCTACATCGACGAGCTGCTGCCCGACGTGCTCGCCGGCCGCATCTCCCCCGGGCTCGTGTTCGACCGCGCAGTGCCGCTGGGCGAGGTGGGCGACGCCTACGAGATGATGACCCTCCGCAAGTCCATCAAGACCATGGTCACGCCCTGACCCACCGAGCCCTGGAGTACCGCATGAGCCTGCCCGCCCCCACCCCCGAAGCGCGCGCCGTCGTCACCGGGGCCTCCTCCGGCATCGGCGAGGCCCTCGCCACGGAGCTGGCGGCGCGCGGCCACTCGCTGATCCTCGTCGCCCGGCGCAGGGAGCTCATGGACGCGCTGGCGGCCACGCTCACCGAACGGTACGGCGTGCAGGTGGAGGTGCGCGCCGTGGACCTCGCCGATCGCGACGCCCGGGCGGTGCTGCGCGACGAGCTGGCGGGGCGCCCCGTCAGCATCCTGTGCAACAACGCGGGCATCGCCACCTTCGGGCCGGTCGCCGAGCTCGATCCCGACTACGAGCGCGCGCAGGTGGAGCTCAACGCCGTCGCGGTGCACGACCTCACGCTCGCCGTGCTGCCCGGGATGCTGGCCCGCGGCATCGGGGGCATCCTCATCACCGGGTCGGCCGCGGGCAACATGCCGATCCCCAACAACGCCACCTATGCGGCCACCAAGGCGTTCGCCAACACCTTCTCCGAGTCGCTGCGCCACGAGCTGCGCGGCACCGGCGTGCACGTGACCCTGCTGGCGCCCGGCCCGGTGCGCACCGAGGAGCCCGACCCGGCCGACGCCTCCATCGTCGACAAGGTGGTGCCCGGGTTCTTCTGGATCTCCAGCGAGTACACGGCCAAGCTCTCGCTCGACGCCCTGGCCGAGAACAAGATGCGCGTGGTGCCGGGCGTGCTGGGCAAGGCGATGTCCACCGCCGGGCAGTACAGCCCGCGCGCGGTGGTGGCGCCCATCGTCGGCGCCTTCTACAAGAAGCTCGGCGGCTAGCGTCCGCGGCGGGCCCGGCCGGGTTCCCGCCCGGCCGGCGTCCGGCCGTGACTAGGGTATGTCCCGTGCAGGACAAACTGGTGTGGATCGATTGCGAGATGACCGGCCTCGAGCTCGGCTCCGACAAGCTCGTCGAGATCGCGGCCCTCGTGACCGACGGCGAGCTCAACATCCTCGGCGACGGCGTCGACGTGGTCATCCACGCCGATGACGCGGCGCTCGCCGCGATGCCGCCGGTGGTGCAGGAGATGCACGCCAAATCGGGGCTCACCGACGAGGTCCGCGCCTCCACCGTCACCCTCGCCGAGGCGGAGCAGGCGGTGCTGGCGTACCTGCGCGAGCACATCTCCACCCCCGGCACCGTGCCGCTGGCCGGCAACACGATCGGCACCGACCGCGGCTTCATCGCCCGCGACATGCCCGAGCTCGACGCCTTCCTGCACTACCGCATGGTGGATGTGAGCTCGATCAAGGAGCTGTGCCGCCGCTGGTACCCGCGCATCTACTTCGGCAAGCCCGAGAAGGGCCTGGCGCACCGCGCCCTCGCCGACATCCGCGAGTCGATCGACGAGCTCCGCTTCTACCGCAAGACGGCCTTCGTCCCCGACCCCGGCCCCACCTCCGAGGAGGTCGCCGAGGTGGCCGCGGAGATGACGGCCGCCCGCGGGGATGCGGCCCCCGCGGGCACCGATTAGACCCGGGACGCCTCGGCACGCTAGTATCGTCCCTGGCTTCGCGAGGAGAAGCCGCCGGGCGCGTGCGCCCAGCGCACGGTCCTCGTGATCCGATGGTGGGCGTAGCTCAGCTGGTAGAGCACTGGGTTGTGATCCCAGATGTCGCGGGTTCGAGCCCCGTCGCTCACCCCACTCACACGGCCCGGGTTGCCGGTGCGGACAACCTCCGCCCGGCGCCCGGGCCGAGTCGTCGGCCGGCACTCACGCCCCGCGCCCTGTCCTCGCTCCGCGGCCCTCCGTCCACCCGGCCCCCGCGGCGACGTCCGGTGCCACCATGGACGCCATGAGCGACGAGCCCGCGATGACCGAGCCGCTGTCTTACACACAGGTGGAGGCCGCCGCGCGCCGGATCTCCGGCCGCGTGCGCCCCGTCGCGGTGGCCGCCGCCGAGGCGCGCACCGACGGCCCCGCCCTGCATTTCGCACTGGAGCACCTGCAGTACACGGGCACGTTCAAGGCACGCGGGGCGCAGAACTTCCTGCACGCGCACCTGACCGCGGGGGCGTTGCCGGAGGCCGGCATCACCATCGCCTCGGGCGGCAATGCGGGCATGGCCTGCGCCTGGGCGGCGGGGCGCGAGGGCGTGCGCGCGACGGTGTTCGTGCCCGACTCGATACCGGCCCTCAAGATCGCGCGGCTGCGCGGGTACGGGGCCGACGTGCGGCTGGTGCCCGGGCCGTTCGCCGCCGCGTGGGAGGCGTGCGACGCGTTCGCCGCCGAGACCGGTGCACTGCGTTCGCACGCCTACGACGATCCGCACATCGCTGCGGGCGCCGGCACCGTGCTGCTCGAGGTGTGCGCGCGGCTGCCGTCCCTCGACACCGTCGTGGTGGCCGTCGGCGGGGGCGGGCTGTTCTCCGGCATCGCGGCCGTCGCCGCGCGCAAGGGGGTGCGCGTGATCGCCGTCGAACCCGAACGCGCCCCCACGCTGCACGAGGCCATCGCGGCGGGGCGGCCGGTGGACGTCGAGGTGGGCGGGGTGGCGGCCGATTCGCTGGGCGGCCGGCGGGCCTCGGCCATGGCCCTGGCGGCCGCGAGGGCGGGCGACGTGCGCTCGGTGCTCGTGCCCGACGACGCGATCGTCGCGGCGCGCCGGCGGCTGTGGGACGAGCACCGGCTGGTGGTCGAGCACGCCGCCGGCGCCGCCCTCGCCGGACTGGGTGCCGGCGGCTACTCCGCCGCGCCCGGCGAGCGGGTGTGCGTGATCCTGTGCGGCGCCAACACCGACCCGTCCGACCTGGGTTGACGGCGGCGGGCCCGCGGAGACGGCGAGGCCCCGCGCGGCGCGGTGCCGTGCGGGGCCTCGTCGAGTCGGGCGGCGGCGGTCAGCTCAGTCCGCCGAGGATCTTGCCCAGGTCGAGGTTGTTGATGACGCCCGCGATCGAGCCCTGCGGGTCGGTGAGCGAGCCGAACGCGTTGGCGCTGGCGGTGTTCACCGAGCCGAGGCCCATGTCGTCGAGGCTGCCGGAGACCTGCTCGCCCG
>CAZDSL010000039.1:10729-13017 GCA_964507655.1 uncultured Mycobacteriaceae bacterium
GTGTTCACCGAGCCGAGGCCCATGTCGTCGAGGCTGCCGGAGACCTGCTCGCCCGGGTTCTGGGCACGGATCGTGAAGCACGCGCCCGTGTCGTCGAAGTTCCAGTCGTTGTCGCCGCCGAGCGCGACCGAGAAACCGGCACCGACGTTGTACGCGGTGCCCGCCTTCGCATCGGACGGAACCGCGAAATCGGCGGTGAACACCACCGGATCCGACTTCGTCGTCCACCACTCGAAATCGCTCTTCGCATCGACGTAGGCAGTGCTGACGGTCTCGTCCGCGATGACCCTGTCGGTAACGTCGTCACCATCCACGGTCGCCGAGACGAACCTGAAGCCGGCCGGGAGATTGTTGCGGACGCGCTTGACCGCGACCGCAAGACCGTCACCCGCGATCGTCGTGGAAATGCGCAGCGTTCCGTCCGCCGGAACCTCGGGCGTCTCCACCGTCTGCAGCAGGGTGACGTCGCGGCCGGTCAGGCCCATGGTCAAGTGCTTCGTGCCAGTGGAGTTACAGGTCGCGGTGTCTGCCGCGCTCGCCACGCCGGTGCCCACGGCGACGCTCATGCCGGAGGCGATCAGGGCGGCACCGGCGCCGGCGGCGGCCAGTCGCTGGAGGGTCGAACGGTTCACAGAGGGCTCCCGTCGTCGAATGGGGGCGTCCGGCCCGCGCGGACCGGTGCCGTGTGACCGCACAGCACCCGGATATGGGATTCGTCACACTGCACCGGGACTATACGGGCGTCCGACTATGCGTGCAACACGTTCAGCCCCGCCCGGAACCCTCACGCCGACTCGGCGTTGCCCGCCTTCCACTGCTCCCACGGGATGTTCCAATCGCCCAGGCCCTCGGTGCCCGACAGCGTGCCGCCCACGGTGTTCTTGACGATGACGAGGTCGCCGCGCTGGAAGTTGTCGTAGAACCACTTCGCGTTGGCCGGACTCACGTTGAGGCAGCCGTGGCTGGTGTTCTGGCTGCCCTGGGCCCACACCGACCACGGTGCCGAATGCACGAAGATCCCGCTGTAGGACATGCGCGTGGCCCACTGCACCGGCGTGCGGTAACCGTTGGGGTCGTCGATCGGCAGCCCGTAGGTGGACGAGTCCATGATGATCTTGTCGTGCTTCTCGCCCACGATGTACGTGCCGTTGGGGGTGGGGAACATGTCCTTGCCCATCGAGGTGGGCATCGTCTTGATCACCTCGCCGCCGCGCGTGATCGTGATCTGCTTGGTGTTGTCGTCCGCCACCGCGATCACCGCGTCGCCGATGCCGAACGTCGCGCGGGTGTCCTCCTGGCCGTAGAGCCCGTCGCCGAGGTCCTTGCCGTAGGTCTCCACCGTCACCTCCACCTGCGTCCCCGGCTGCCAGTAGTCGCGCGGCCGCCAGTGCACCTCGGTGTTGGACACCCAGTAGAAGGCGCCCTCCACCGGCGGGTCGGCCGTCACGGTGATCGCGTCCTGCGCCGCGGAGCGGTCTGGGATCGGCTCGTCGAACTGCACCACCGCCGGCTGGCCCACGCCCACCGTCTGCCCGCCGAACGGCAGCATGTACGCGGCGGTCTGATCGGCGGGCTCCACGGTGGTGAACCGGGCCGTCTCCGTCACGGGCCCCGCCTCGCCCTGCGCCTGGGCCGTCACCGTGTAGGTGGTGCCGTAGCCCAGGTCCTCGCCGCTGCGCCACGAGGCGCCGTCGGCCGCCAGCTCGCCCTCGACCCGCTCGCCCTGCGGGTTGGTCATGGTCACGTCGGTGAGCGTGCCGCCGTCCACGGTGAGCTCGACGGGTTCGATCACCGACACGCCGGTGGTCCCGTCGGGGACCGCGAAGTGCACGTCGGCCGCCTCGGGGGCGACCGGGTCGGCCACCGGACCGACGGCGCCGCCTCCCGAGCACGCGGCCACTCCCGCCAGCGCGACGACCCCCAGCAGGACGACAGCACCCCGGCGCCATGCGGCACCACTGCGGCTCGTCTTCACACACGACTCCGTTTCACATTCGGCGGGCGGGCGGCCCACCGGCACAATCCTGGAAGATCGCCCGCACATCGGCCCCCACCGCGGCGCGCGTTCCCTACATGATGCCAGCAGCCCCCCGACCACCGGGCACCGCCCGTCCGCGATGTGGGCCACAGTGCCCGCTCCGGTTTTTGCGTACCGCCCGAGTGCTGATACTGTTCTCATCGCACCGAGCGAACGGGGCACGGCGGTTTCCGCCAGGCCGCGCCCGCACGGCATGCACGCGCCGTTAGCTCAGTTGGTAGAGCAGCTGACTCTTAATCAGCGGGTCCGG
>CAZDSL010000040.1:0-12911 GCA_964507655.1 uncultured Mycobacteriaceae bacterium
TGGGCAAGGGCGCCTACTACATCGGCTTCGTGTTCTTCGGCTGGGGCGTGTGCGTCGCGGTCTCCGGCGTGTTCGTCGCCCCCCGCATCCAGGCGCTGTTCGGCGAGCGCCGCGGGCTCATGGGCACCGTGTTCGCGTGCGCCGTCGTGCTGGTCGTCATCGCCATCGGCGCGGTGATCGACTCGGAGGCGCTGATCGTCGTCGGCGTGGTCCTCTCGGGCCTGGTCTCCGGCGTGCTGAACACGCTGTTCACGGGCGCCGCCATGAGCTCGGCCACCACGGTCCGCTCGGTGTCCAGCGCCGGCTACAACTTCCTGCGCTGGATGGGCGGCGCGATCTCCGCGATCCTCGTGGGGCACCTCGCCGAGTGGTTCGGCTCCGACGGGGACCCGGCCATGGCGGCCCCGTTCTGGGCCGGCGCGATCTGCTGCATCATCGCCGTGGGCTTCCTGTCCCTGCGTCCGCGCACCGCGCCGCACCAGGAGACGGCGATCGAGGAGCTCGAGGATGAGCTCTCGGCCGAGGGGCCGGCGCAGGCCTTCGACGAGGCCGAGCTGGACGCGCTGAACACCGACGAGGCCCGCAGCCGCGCCTGACGAGACGCGACGGCGCCGGCGGTTCCGCGGAACCGCCGGCGCCGTCGCGCATGCACCGCGCGGAGCACGTAGATTCCGGGGTGGCCCCGCACCGCCGTCCCGCCGAGGTAGCCATGACCGCATCCGCACCCCGCACCGCACTCATCACCGGAGCGTCCGGCGGTCTGGGCGAGGCGATCGCCCGCGAGCTCGCCGACGACCACCGGCTGCTGCTGGGCGGCCGCAACCGCGCCCGCCTCGACGCCCTCGCCACCGGGCTGCCCGATGCGGCGCCCTGGCCCGCCGACCTCACCGACCCCGACGCGGTGGCCGCCGCCACCGCAGGCGTCGACTCGCTGGACGTGCTGGTGCACAACGCCGGCGTCTGCGAGCTGGGCACCGTGGCGGAGTCGGACCTGGACCAGTGGCGCGAGACGTTCGAGGCCAACGTGTTCGCCGTCGTCGGGCTCACCCGGGCGCTGCTGCCCGCGCTGCGCGCCGCGGGCGGGCACGTGGTGCTCATCAACTCCGGCGCGGGGCTGCGCGCCAATCCCGGCTGGGGCTCGTACGCCGCGAGCAAGTTCGCGCTGCGGGCGTTCGGCGACGCGCTGCGCCAGGAGGAGCCCGCGCTGCGGGTCACCTCGGTGCACCCCGGCCGCATCGACACCCCGATGCAGCGGGCGATCGTCGAGCACGAGGGCGGCAAGTACGACCCGGCCCGGTTCCTGCGGCCGGCCACCGTCGCGCGCGCCGTGGGCGCGGCGGTGCGCACGCCGGGGGACGCGCACCCCACCGAGGTGGTGCTGCGGCCCACCGGACGCTGAGGCCGCCTCCCGATCCGAGCACCCGCTACCCGATCCGAGCACCGGATCCGGCACTGACCGGGGGGAAACGGTGCTCGGACCGCGGCGGGACGGGCTCAGCGCGCGTACTGCGCCGCGATGGCAGTGCCCATCCAGCGCTGCAGGTATCGGCGCAGCGCCTCGCGGCCCGCAGACGGGTCGGCCGGCGAGAGGAAGAACGACTGCATGGTGCGCAGCGCGTACTCCACCAGCCCGCGCAGCGCATCCTCGTCGTAGCCGTGCGCCGCCCAGTCGACGTCGAACCGGTGCGCCATCGTCAGTCCGAAGGCCACCGCCTCGGGCGAGGTGACGCCCTCCGCCTGCTCGCCCGAGAGCATGAGGCCCAGGTGGGGGATGCGGTGGATCTCCTCGAGCGTGAACAGCACCGCCTCCACCATGGCGCCCGCCGGGTCGGTGAGGCCGCGCACGTGCACGGCGAGGCGGTCGAGGAAGCCGTCGACGGACGCGATCGCCGCCGCGCGCATGAGGGCGCCGGCGCTGGGGTAGTAGCGGTACACCGTCTGCCGGATCACGCCCAGCCGCTCGGCCACATCGGCGATGGTGATGGTGCTGCCCGTCTCGGCGATGAGCGCCACCGCGGCGCCGACGATGCGCTCGGCGGCCTCCTCGTCGCTGGCGGGGGGAGCACCGCCCCAACCTCGTCTGCGCGCCACCTGCCGTGTCCTCGTCTCGAAGCCCTGCATCGCCTGATCCGGCGGCCCGCCCGCGCGGCGCCCGCCGACGGCGGCGCACCGGACCGGGCGGCCGACGGCGCCGACGCTACCACGCAGTTCAGCGCGTGCCGGAGCGATGCCGATGCGCTTGACCATACAGGCATACGTGCGGTTGTATGTTCGTAATCCCGGCGGCCGCACCGCCGGCCCGGCGACGAGATCCGAGGAGTGCGCCATGACCCACCTGAAGATGCGCAAGATGAGGTTCGCCTTCGAGGAGGCCGACGTCCCCTTCCAGTGGAACGAGGAGAACCCGTCGTTCTCGGCGATGGCCAACGCCGTGTCGTTCCTGGCCATCGGCTTCGAGAAGATGATCGTCAACATGATCCGCGAGATCATGCCCCGCATCACCGACCCGGCGATCGCCGAGGAGGCCACCGCCTTCGTGCGGCAGGAGGGGCAGCATTCGGCGGCGCACCGGCAGCACGCCGCGGCGCTGATCCGCCGGTACCCGTCGCTGCAGGAGACGCTCGACGAGGTGATCGGCGCGTACGACCGGCTGGCCGTGGAGACCTCCGCCGACTACCGCCTCGCCTACACCGCCGACCTCGAGGCCACCTTCACGCCGGTGTTCAAGCTGATGCTCGACAACGAGGCGAACCTGTTCCGGCCCGGCGACGACCGCGTGGCCTCGCTGTTCATCTGGCACTTCGTGGAGGAGGTGGAGCATCGCAGCTCGGCGCTCATCATCTTCGACTCGGTGATCGGCTCCGACCTCTACCGCATGCGCATGGCGCCGTCGATCTTCGCGCACGTCCTCGACGTCATCCGCATCGCGTGCGAGGGCTTCAACAAGCACATCCCGCTGGAGGACAGGGGCGTCGACGCGATGTGCATGTTCGCGCGCCACCGCCGCCGCCAGCACATCGCGCGCCTCGTGCCCGGCATGCACTACGAGGACTTCGGCCCCATGCCCCGCGCATTCACCGCGCTGCCCCTGCGCGAGCAGCTGATCGCGCTGGCCGGCACCGTCCGCAGCCAGCTGCCGAAGCACAACCCCGAGCACGAGAAGCTGCCCGCGCTGGCCGACGTGTGGTTCCGCCGCTACGACGAGGGCTACGACGTCACCCGCTGGTACACGGCGGAGGCCGCCGCACGGGCCGGGGAGTCGGCGTGACCGACCATTGTTCGCCGGCGTTCGCCGGGCTCGCCGACCGGATGGGCTTCTCGTGCGCCGACACCGGCGGCATCGTCTCGGTGCGCAGCCCGCTGGGCCTGGAGAACTGGACGCTGCCGGTGCTCGAGGCCACCATCATCGTCGGCTCGGTGCTCGCGCTGGTGTACGCGATCGTCCGGCTGCGCCGCCACGGCGACCCCACGAACCTGGTGCTGTGGATCGGCGCGCTGTTCTTCCTGTTCCTCATCGAGCCGCCCATCTACTTCCCGGCCACCTTCGGCACCGAGGACTACCTGGGCACGATGTTCGCCCACAACGTGTTCACGGTGGACTTCCTGTGGGGCCGGCTGCCGCTGTACATCGTGGCGATCTACCCGTTCATGGCGACCGTGGCGTTCGAGCTGGTGCGCATGCTGGGGGTGTTCCGGCGGTACGGGACGCTGGTGGGGGCCGCGTGCGTGGGGTTCGTGCACCACGCGTTCTACGAGATCTTCGACCAGATCGGCCCGCAGCTGCGCTGGTGGGAGTGGTCCACCGACAACGAGATCGCCAAGCCGTTCCTCGCCGGGGTGCCGGTGCCGTCGATCGTCGTGTTCGCCGCGCTCTGGCCGATGTCGCTGGCGCTGTGCGTGCAGTTCTTCGTGGGCCGGCAGGTCCAGGCCGGCCGCCGGTTCGGCGGGTGGGAGCTGACGGGGCGCACCGTCGTCGTCGGGCTGCTCGCGTCGGTGGGCGTGCTGCTGCTGCCGCTGCCGGCCACGATCATGGGCATCGGCGGCAACGGCTGGCGTGCCGCCGGGTACGTCATCGAGCTCGCCGTGATCGGCGTCGTGACGGTGGTGGTGCTCGCCCGCCAGTGGCAACGTCTGCGGCCCGGATCGACGGCCGGCGCGCTCACCGGCCCCGACGCCGACCGGTACGACAATCCGCTGGTGCGCTGGTACGCGGTGGTCTACCTGGTGGTGTTCGCGGTGCTCTGGGCGACGGCGCTGCCCGACTACGCCCGCGCCGTCGACGGCCTCACCGACGCGGGGGATCCCATCGGCAACGTCTGGTACGCGCTGGCGTGCTTCGTCGTGGCGATCGCCGTCACCGCGGCCGCATGGTCGGTGCGCCGGGCCCGGCCGGCCGGCCACGCGGAGGACGCCGCCGAGCCGGCGCTCACGCCCACCCGCTGAACGCCCGGAACAGCGCGGCGCCCGCCCCTCGCAGGGGCCGGGCGCCGCGCAGCCGTCGGCGGGTCAGCGCGTGACCATGTCCTCCTGGCCCCAGTACGCGCGCATGCTCGTGATCTTCGCGTCGTCGTCGAAGGTCATCACGTCGATCGGGGAGATCTCCACGGTCCGGTCGCCCGCCTGCGAGGTGATGCGGAAGTGGAACGCGGCGCTTGCACCGGCGATGCGCGCGAAGAGCAGCTCGCTGGTCTGCTTGATCCCCGCGACCACCCCGTAGAACTCGCGCAGCGACTCCTCCGTGTCGCGCACGCCGCTGCCCACCGGATCCTCCACGGTGGCGCCCGGCGCGAACAGCGCGAGGATCTCGTCGACGGTGCCGGTGGCGACCGCGTCGAGGTACGCCTGGATAGTGCTGCGGACGGCTTCGGGGGTGGGCGCCATGGGAAATCTCCTCCAAGATGAGAACAGGTTCCCGGCGAGGGTACGCGACTCCGCCCGGCCGCCGTCCCGTCCGCGTCCCGGTGCGCGGGCGGCGGCGCCGGGCTGCACGCCGATCGGGCCCCGGCGGGGCACGGCGGTGGCATCATCCCCCCATGAGCGACGCCGGCGCACCGCCGACCCCCGAGGCCGCCACCGGCCGCGACACCCCCGAATTCGGCCGCGGCGTGTCCTATTTCGACGCCATCTACGGCTTCGCCGCCACGCTGCTGGTGGCCAACGTCGACATGCCCGGCGGCGACGCCTGGCGCAGCTGGGACGCGCTCACCGGCACCGGCCTGGGCACGCAGCTGTTCGGCTTCGCGCTGAGCTTCGTCGTGATCGCGCTGTTCTGGCGGGTCAGCGTCAACCAGATGCGCGGGCTGGTCGGCACCGACGGCCCCACCACCGCCGCGAGCCTGGCGGCGGCGGGCCTGGTGGTGCTCATCCCGTTCACCACGCAGGGCATCAGCGATCCCGAGGCCGTCGGCTACGCGCTGCCCACCGCCATGTACGCGCTCAACATCGCGCTGGCCTCGGTGGCGCACATCGCGGTGACGGTGATCGCGCGGGCGCGCGGACTCGAAAGCCCCCGCACCTCCCGGCGCGTGCACCTGGCCCGGGTGGCCGACGCCGCCGTCTCGCCGGTGGTGTTCGCGGTGTCGATCCCCGTCGCCCTCGCGCTGGGCCCCGACGCCGCGCAGTGGACGTGGCTGTCGCTGGTGGTGCTGCTGCCGGCGGCCGACCGGGTGCGGGCGCGCGTGGAGGCGGCCGGCCCCGACCGGTGAGCGCGTGCCTGCGCCACGCGCCGCGGAAGCGCAGGCACGCGCTCACCCGTCACCGGGCTCGGCGCACTACTTGACCACGTTGATCATCTTTCCGGGCACCACGATGACCTTCTTGGGGTGCGCGCCGTCCAACAGCTCCACCACGCGCTCGTCGGCCAGCGCCGCCGCCTCGATGCCGGCCTTCGCCATGTCGGCGGGCACGGTGATGCGGCTGCGCACCTTGCCGTTGACCTGGATGGGGTACTCGACCGTGTCCTCCACCAGGTAGCGCTCGTCGGCCTCCGGGAACGGCCCGTGCGCCAGCGACTCGCCGTGGCCGAGCAGCGACCACAGCTCCTCGGCCATGTGCGGGGCGACCGGCCCGAGCATGAGCACCAGCGGCTCGACGGCGGCGCGGGGCGCGCCATCGGAATAGGCCTTGGTCAGGTGGTTGGTGTACTCGATGAGCTTGGCGATGGCGGTGTTGTCGCGCAGCTCGGCGTAGTCGTCGCGCACGCCGGCGATGGTCTTGTGCAGCGCCCGCAGCGTCGCCTCGTCGGGCTCCGCGTCGGTGACCGTGACGGCGCCGGACTCCTCGTCCACCACGAGCCGCCAGGCGCGCTGCAGGAACCGCTGCGCCCCCACCACGTCCTTGGTGGCCCAGGCGCGCGAGGCGTCCAGCGGGCCCATCGACATCTCGTAGACCCGCAGCGTGTCGGCGCCGTACTGCTCGCAGATCTCATCGGGCGCCACCGAGTTCTTCAGCGACTTGCCCATCTTGCCGTACTCGCGGTGCACCTTCTGCTCGTCGCCGCCCGCGGGCGTCCAGTAGAACGCGCCGTCGCGCTCCACCACCTCGTCGGCCGGGACGTACATGCCGCGGTCGTCCGTGAACGCGTAGGCCTGGATGTAGCCCTGGTTGAACAGGCGCCGGTAGGGCTCCTTGGACGAGACGTGCCCCAGGTCGTAGAGCACCTTGTGCCAGAACCGCGCGTAGAGCAGGTGCAGCACCGCGTGCTCGAGCCCGCCCACGTACAGGTCGACGCCGCCCGGGTCGCCGGCGCCGTGCTCCGCGGGCCGCGGGCCCATCCAGTACCGCTCGTTCCGGGGGTCGCAGAACGTCTCCGAGTCGGTGGGGTCGATGTAGCGCAGCTGGTACCAGGAGCTGCCCGCCCACTGCGGCATGACGTTGGTGTCGCGGCTGTAGCGGCGCAGTCCGTCGCCCAGGTCGAGCTCCACGTTCACCCAGTCGACGGCCTTGGCCAGGGGAGGGGACGGCTCGGAGTCGCGGTCGTCCGGGTCGAAGCTCACCGGCTGGTAGTCGGCCACCTCGGGCAGCTCCACCGGCAGCATCGACTCGGGCAGCGCGTGCGCCTCGCCGGCCTCGTCGTAGACGACGGGGAACGGCTCGCCCCAGTAGCGCTGGCGGGCGAAGAGCCAGTCGCGCAGCTTGTACTGGATGGTGCCCTTGCCGGCGCCGCGGCCCTCGAGCCACTCGGTGACGGCGGCCTTGGCCTCGTCGACGGCCATGCCGTTGATGTCGAGGCCCTCGCTGTTGGCCGAGTTCACGGCGGTGCCGTCGCCCGCGTAGGCGCTCTCGGCGAGGTCGTGATCGGACGCGATGACCTCGGCGATGGGCAGGCCGAAGGCGGTGGCGAACTCCCAGTCGCGCTGGTCGTGGGCGGGCACGGCCATGATGGCGCCGGTGCCGTAGCCGGTGAGGACGTAGTCGGCGATGAACACCGGCACCGCGCGGCCGTTGACGGGGTTCACGGCGTAGCTGCCGGTGAACACGCCCGTCTTGACCTTGTTCTCCTGGCGCTCCAGGTCGGACTTGGAGGCGATGGCCTCCCGGTAGGCGCGCACCGCGTCGACCGGCGACGGCGCGCCGCCCGTCCAGCGCTCGTCCACCGGCCCGCCGTCGGGCCCCTCCGGCCAGAACGCGGTGGTGAGGCGGTCGACCAGCTCGTGCTCGGGGGCCAGCACCACGTAGGTGGCGCCGAAGAGCGTGTCGGGCCGGGTGGTGAACACCTCGACTGGCTGCTCGGCCACCGCGAACTCGACGGTGGCGCCGTGCGAGCGGCCGATCCAGTTGCGCTGCATCGACTTGACCTGCTCCGACCAGTCGAGCAGCTCGAGGTCGTCGACCAGGCGGTCGGCGTAGGCGGTGATCCGCATCATCCACTGGCTGAGCTTCTTGCGGAACACGGGGAAGTTGCCGCGGTCGCTGCGGCCGTCGGCGGTGACCTCCTCGTTGGCCAGCACCGTGCCCAGGCCGGGACACCAGTTGACCAGCGAATCGGAGCGGTAGACCAGCCGGTGCGCGTCGATCACCGCGGCGCGCTCAGCCTCGCTCAGCGCCGGCCACTCGCGCCCGTCGTCCAGCGTGCGGGCGCCGGAGGCGAACTCGGCCTCGAGCTCGGCGATGGGGCGCGCCTTCTGCTGCTCGGCGTCGAAGAAGGCGTTGTAGATCTGCAGGAAGATCCACTGCGTCCACTTGTAGAACTCCACGTCGGTGGTGGCGACGCGGCGGCGCTCGTCGTGGCCGAGGCCCAGCCGGCGGATCTGGCCCAGGTAGCGCTCGATGTTGTTCTCGGTGGTGGAACGCGGGTGCGTGCCCGTCTGCACCGCGTACTGCTCGGCGGGCAGGCCGAAGGCGTCGAAGCCCATCGTGTGCAGCACGTTGCGGCCGGTCATCCGGTGGTAGCGGGCGTACACGTCGGTGGCGATGAAGCCCAGCGGGTGCCCCACGTGCAGGCCCGCGCCCGACGGGTACGGGAACATGTCGAGCACGAAGAGCTTGTCGTCCGGGACGGGGCCGGCCAGGGGGCCGGTGGGGTTGGGCGCGTGGAAGGCGCCCTCCTGCTCCCAGCGCTCCTGCCAGCGGCGCTCGATGCCGCCCGCCCGGGCCGCCGTGTACCGGTGCGGTGGGGTGCCGTCACCGGCCGCGTCCGGCGTGCTGGGGTCAGGGGCGGTATCGGTCACGGGCGTCACCATCTACTCGGGGTATCGACATGCTGCTCTCACCAGGGTAATGGGTGCGCCGCGCGGTAATCGGGCCCGCCCGGTGCGGGCCGCGGCACGGCGCGCGGACGAGCCCGCGGGCCGCCGCGGCGGGTCGGATACCATATGGGCCGTGGTGATCGCAGCAATCGTGTACCTCGTGCTGGCCGTCGTGGTCGGCGCCGTCGCCGTCGTCGCGCTCGCCGGCCGCCTGCCGCGCAACCGCTGGCTGGGCCTGCAGACCGACGCCACGCTGCGCGACGACGCCACCTTCGCCGCCGCCAACCGCGTGGCCGCCCCCTCGCAGCTCGGTGCGGCGCTGGTGCTGCTGCTGGGCGCGCTCGGCGGGCTGGCCCTCGACGGCGGCGCAGCGCTGTTCGCGGTGATCGCGGCGCCGGTGGTGGCCCTGGTCGCGCTCGGCGCCGGGGCGGGCATCGCCCAGCGGGTCGCCGCCGCGATGGAGCCGCAGGACATCGGCGCGTGCGGCCACTCGTGCGGCGCGTGCTCGCTGCAGGACACCTGCGAATCCGCCGTGCACTGACGGTGCGCATCCGCACCGGTCCGCGCGGGGTGCGCCCGTGAAGCTCCTCCAGCGTGCCCACATCGACGGCTTCGTCCTCGCCATCTTCGGGATGGTGGTGCTCGCGGCGCTGCTGCCGGCGAGCGGCGTGGGCGCCGACATCCTCGACTGGGCCGTCAAGATCGCCATCGGCCTGCTGTTCCTGCTCTACGGCGCGCGCCTGTCGCCGCGCGAGGCCATGCAGGGCTTCACCCACTGGCGCCTGCACCTGACCGTCCTCGCCGCCACGTTCGTGCTGTTCCCGCTGATGGGGCTGGCGATGCGCCCGCTCGCGCCGTCCATCCTCTCGGACGACCTCTACACCGGCCTGCTGTTCCTGTGCCTGGTGCCGTCGACGGTGCAGTCGTCGATCGCGTTCACCTCCATCGCCAAGGGCAACGTGGCGGGCTCGATCGTCAGCGCCTCGTTCTCCAACCTGCTCGGCGTGTTCCTCACCCCGCTGCTGGTGCTGTGGCTGATCGGATCCACCGGCACCGGCGGCATCCACGCCGACGCGATCCTCGACATCGTGCTGCAGCTGCTGGTGCCGTTCATCGCCGGCCAGCTGCTGCGCCCGTGGCTGGTGGGGTTCCTCGACCGGCACTCGGCGCCGATCAAGCTCGTCGACCGCGGCTCGATCCTGCTGGTGGTGTACGCGGCGTTCAGCGAGGGCATGAACGCGCACATCTGGTCGAGCACGTCGGCCACGCAGATCGTGCTGGTGGTGGTGCTCTCGTGCGCGATGCTCGCCTTCGTGCTCACCGTGACGGCGCTGGCCGGGCGGCTGCTGGGCTTCTCGTGGGCCGACCGCATCGTCATCATCTTCTGCGGCTCCAAGAAGAGCCTGGCCAGCGGGCTGCCGATGGCGACGGTGCTGTTCGCGAGCGGGTCGGTGGGCCTGATCGTGCTGCCGCTGATGATCTTCCACCAGATCCAGCTCGTGGTGTGTGCCATGCTGGCGCCCAGGTTCGCGGTGAAATCGGACAGGCTGGCGGCAGCGGAGGAGTGATCGGGTGGCGGGCGAGCGCACGGCAACACGCGTCGACCCGCTCGGCGCCGCGGTGGGCGTCGGGTTCCCCCTGGCGGCCGCCGCCGTCACGCTGATCCTCACCGCCGCGTGGCGGGACCGCCTGCCCGACCCGATCGCCTCGCACTGGTCGGGCGGCGGCGCGCCCGACGGCTTCACCTCGCTGTGGTCCAGCGCGTGGCTCATCGCCGCGCTGATCGCGGTGATCGGCGGCGGGCTCGGCGCGGTCGCGGCGGCGGCGGGCGTCCAGCTCATGCTGCGCCGCACCATGCTGGTGGTGTCCGCCGCGGTCACGGGCCTGATCGCCACCGTCGACATCGTGCTGCTCGCGGGCCAGCTCGACGTGGCCGATCCGGCCGAGGCCCGCCTGCACGCCTGGTCGATCGGCGCCGGCGTCCTGATCGGCCTCGTCATAGGGCTGCCCGCCGCGGCGCTGCTGCGCGATCGCCGCGTCCGCGTGCCCGCCCCGCATCCGCCCGACCCGTCCCTGCCGCGCGCCGACCCGCTGCGGCTGCCGGTGACCACCACCGTCGGGCTGTCGGTGCCGGTCTCGGCGGCGGTGCACGGCCTGATCGCGGTGATCGCGGTGATCGTCTGCGTCATGGCCGGTTCGCCGTGGCCGCTGCCGCTGTTCGTGGCGGGCGCGCTGCTGCTCGCGGCGCTGTCGCGATACACCGTGGTGCTCGACGAGCGCGGCCTGCGCGTGCGCTGCCTCGGCGCCGCGATGCTCGACTACGGCGCCGACGAGCTGGCGGAGGCGCGGGTGCGCCGGGTCGATCCGCTGAGCGAGTTCGGCGGATGGGGCCTGCGGATGCGGCCCGGTCGCCGCTACGGGGTGGTGACCCGCCGCGGCCCCGGCGCCACCGTCACGATGGGCGGCGGCGACGCGCTCACCATCACCACCGACGACGCCGAGCGGCTGGCGGGGGCGGTCAACACGCTGGCCGACTGCCGCGGGTAGCACGGCCCACCGCGCCGGGTTCCGCCGCGCCCGGTACCCTTATGCCGCCCGTCACACCCGCGCCCGCGGCCGGGCGTATCGCCGACCACGAGGGGGACCCATGACCGCAGCCCGAACCGCCGCTTCGCGCGGGCCGGCCCGCCGCACGATGGTGCTGCGTGCCGCCGCGGGCGTGTCCGTCCTGGCCCTCGCGGCCGGGGTCGGCGCGTGCTCGAGCTCCGACGATTCCGGCGACGACGGGGCCACCGCCGCCGCGGAGGCCACGACGGCCGACGCGACGCCCGCCGACCTGCAGTCGCTGCTGCCCGCGCCCGACGCGTTCGGCGAGGGCTTCACCGTCACCCCCGTCACCTCCGCGCAGCTGCAGGCCACCCTCGACCAGGTGCGCACCGCCGCGCAGAAGCAGGTGGTGGACCCGGCCCAGTGCGCCGCCACGCTCGATCTCACCTCGGGGCTCGATCCCGCGTCCACCGCGATGCTCGCCGCCGACAAGCAGGACCAGCAGACCAAGTTCGGCGTCATCGTCACCCGCGGCCAGGGCGGGCTCGACGGCGTGCGCACCGGCATCGCCGACTGCGGCGACATCACCGTCACCTCCGACGAGACGGTCTCGCACCTCACCACCACGCCGTTCGCGCCGGCCGGCGCCACCGGGCAGGACGCCTTCGGCCTCACCCGCGTGCAGCAGGTGGGCGACCAGGGCCAGGTGACGACGATCCTCGCATCCGAGGTGGTCGACGGCATCGCGATCCGCGTGATGGTCAACCAGCCGTCGGCCGAGGCGCTGCCGCCGGAGGTGCTCGACCACTACCGGCAGCGGGCGACGACCCTGCTCAACGACACCGCCGGGCGCGCCGCGCAGAAGTGACGGGCCACGGCCCGCCTCGCAGACCGGTACCCCGGCGGGGCCGCCCGCTCAGTTGAGCTCGACGTCGATGGGGTGGGTGGCGAGCATCGCCCACGGCTGCGGCTGGCGGCGCAGCACCCGCGCCCACAGGTCCACGCCCGGCGCGGCGATGACGTCGCCGGGGCGGGAGGTGAACACCATCCAGTCGTCCCGCGCCAGCTCGCCGTCGAGCTGCCCGAACGTCCAGCCCGCGTAGCCGACGAAAACGCGGGCGCCCTCCACCAGCGGGGCCACCTCCTCCGGGTCGGCGGCCACGTCGATGAGCGCCACGCGGCCGTCGACGCGGGTGACGCCGTCGACCCGCTCCACCTCGGCGCCGCGCCGCAGCACGCCCAGGCACAGGGCGCCGTCGAGCTTCACGGGGCCGCCCACGTGGAAGACCTTGGCGGGCGAGCACACCTCGGACCACTCGGGCAGCCCGTCGATGATCGGCGTCTCGCTGGGGCGGTTGAGCACCACCCCCAGCGTGCCGCCGTCGTTGTTCTCGATCACGTAGATCACGCTGCGCCGGAACACCGGCTCCGTGAGGTGCGTCCCCGAGACCAGCAGGCTGCCGGGGCCCACACGCTGGAGCGGTGACTCCTGGCGTCCCTCTCCGTCGGCTGGATGCGTCACACCGCCATCCTTGCACCGATCGCCCGCCGGCGGCAGGCGGTTCGCGGGCGAATCGGGGCCGTGCGGGGGTCGGTCTCCGGGTCTCCGGCTCGCGCTCCGTCCGGGGATCAGGCGACGGGGACGCCCCAGCCGCCGGCCGCCTCCGGAAACAGCAG
>CAZDSL010000041.1:0-12807 GCA_964507655.1 uncultured Mycobacteriaceae bacterium
GAGCCAGGGAACGCCCCTGGGATCAGGTTGATATCACCAGGCTCAACATCATCGTTGTTGAGTCTATTCCGCTCAAGTCATCACGGCGGTGGCCGGTAGCGGTGATGTGCATCACCGTCACAGTCGGCGCCGGATCCGCCCCGGCCCGGCCCTGCCGTCGTCACGACGCCCAGGCCGCGGCCACCTCGATCAGCCGGCGCTCGTTCGCGTGCACGCGCTGTGCGTCGACGCCGAAGTTCGGCGGATAGAGCAGCACCCACTCGGCCACGCCCTCGTAGCGGCGCAGCTGCTCGGCCACGTCGTCCGCCGTGCCGTGCACCGCCCGCTCGTCGACCATCGCCTGGCCGGCGTCGACGACGCCCTGCACGTCGCCGTTCCGCACCGCGGCGCGGCCGGCCTCGCGCTCGGCGGCGTACTGGCCGCCGGGGAACATCGCGTCGTACCCCTTGGGTGTGGCGTAGAAGCCCACCTGGGCGGCGGCGTCGCGGCGGGCGGCGCGGACGTCGTCGTCCGCCGAGGCCACGACCTGCGTGGTGATGCGCACCTCCGAGACGTCCCGCCCCGCCCGTGCCGCCCCCTCTGCGAGCAGAGGCAGGGCCGTGTCGCGCAGGTAGCCCACCGGGGCGATGGTGTGGCCGACGAATCCGTCGGCGCACTCGCCGACCACCCTGGCCATGTACCGGCCGACGCCCGCCGCCATGATGGGGATGCTGTCGGGCAGACCTGTGCGGTCGAAGTGCCCGAGCGCCACCCGATCGAACTCGCCCTCGAACCGGAAGGGCCCGTCGCGGTGCGCGATCATCTCGCGCACCAGCCGGATCCGCTCGCGCACCTGAGGGCCCGGATGCTCCATCGCCGTGCCGTACCAGTCCCGGTTCATCCGGCGGGTGCTGCTGCCGACGCCCAACACGAACCGGCCTGCGGCGATCGCCTGCACATCGGACGCGGCCGACGCGAGGGCCAGCGCCGAGCGCGCGAACAGGGGCGTCACGCTGGTGCCGACGATGGCGTTGTCGCACACCGCCGCGAAGGCCGCGGCCCGGGCGAGGCTGCTGCGGTTGTAGTAGTCGATCGTCCACAGTGAGTGCACGCCGGCGCGGTCGGCCTCGCGCGCGATGCGCAGCGCATCGGCCGGGTCCTCGTCGATCACCACGAGCCCGATCTTCATGGTGCCGTTCCTTCCGCGATCAGGGGATGCCGTTGCCACCAGCATCCGCCGCCGCCCGCGCCGATGCCGTCGATCCGGAGGAATCGGCGGCCGCGCCGAGGCCGCCGACCTCAGAACGGCGCATCGGCGCAGTCGGCGGGCGTGGAACCGAACGGGTCGGCCGCGCCCGCCCGCGGCGCTGCGCACCCGGCGCGACGGCGGCGCCCGATCGGCGGGTGCACCTGGCGGGCGAGTTCGTCGTACAGCCGCCGGCGGCCGCCCGGCACGCCGACCATGCGCTGGCCGGTGATCGTGGACGTCCACAGTTCGGCGTTGCCGCCGAGGCGCACCACCTTCCAGAAGCCCGACGTCTTGAGCTGGTGGTGCTGCCGGCACAGGCAGTGGAGGTTGCCGGGGACGCTCCACCCGCCGGCGTGCGGGTCGGCGTGGTCGAACGGCACGATGTGGTCGAGCTGGCAGCGGTCGGCATCGATGGTGCAGCCGGGGAACCGGCAGTGGCCGTCGCGCAGCCGCACCAGCGAGGCGTCGCCGCGCCGGGGGCGGTACACCAGCGCCCCCGGCGGCGGTGCGGGCCACCAGCTGTGGCCGTCGGGGTCGATGCCGTCGGCGAGGGCCGGCTCATCGAGCACCCGGCTCATGATGATGTCGGCGAGGAGGCCGTCGCTGATGACGGGGACCGGCTGCGCGGACGGCAGCCGTGCATGCCGCAGCAGCGTGACGGGTGCCTGGCGCACCTTGCCGTAGAGCGGCCCCGGCTGCACGGCGGCACCCGGCTGCGCGGCAGTGCCCTCCGCCGCCGCGGCGAGGTCGAGCCGCTCGCGCCGCAGCGCATTCTGACGCAGGCAGTACCGGCGGTACTGATCCTCGAGGAACCGGAGGTAGTCGGGGTCGTCGAGGTCGTCCGGGCCGACGCTCGCGGCGGGGGATGCGGGGTCGGCCGGGGCGTGCCCGGTGTCGAATCCCGCGGAGAAGTCGGCGGCGTCGGGGTCGAGGTAGCCGTCGGCGCCCCGCCAGCAGGCCCAGCCGTCGTCGTCGGGATCGCCGGCGGGCCCATCGGCGCCCTGCGGGCACACCTCTCCCCCGGAACCCGTGGCCGAGGGCGTCCGGGCACCCGGCGGCGCCCCGGCATCGGGCGCCATGGCCCCGCCAAGGCCGGCGGCGGCACCTCCGCCCGCCGCGCCGCACGTGCACTGCGCCGGGGCCTCGCCCAGGTTGGCGGCGCACCACCGCGCCGCCAGGCTGCGCGCCTCGGTGAACAACAGCTGCCAGGTGGCGTTCTCGGCCAGCACCCGCGCGTAGCCCGTGGCGATGGGGCCATGCCGCTCGAGATGGGCCGGGGCATCCGTCAGGTGGGCGAGCGTGGCGAGGTCGACGTGCACGAACACGTGCGCCTTCGGCTTGCCCGGCACCCCGGCCGCGCCGCGCATGCCGGAGGAAGCGGCCGCACTGTCGCCACCGGCACCGCCGGCACCGCCGGCGCCGCAGCCGGCACCCCCCGAATCGGCGCCATCCGCACCGCCCGGCTCGCCGCCGCCGTCCACTCCGCCGGACGCCGCGCGCTCGGCCTCCTCGAACGGGTCGGCGGTGCAGTCGTCACGGCGGCACCGGCACGCCAGGCGCGTCTGCCCCAGGGCCAGCGCCACGATGGCGTCGGCGCGGCGGTTGCCGGCGTCGCGCGGATCGTGCGGGCAGCAGGTGCCCGCGATGCGGTCGATCGCCTCGTCCACCACCAGCGCATCGGCCGCCGGAAGGTAGGCGCGCAGGTTCTCCATGCCGTCGCGCACCGGCGTGCGGGTGACGTTGCGGCGGGCCTGCTGACGGATGCGCCGGACGTCCGCGGCCTCCGGGTCGGCCGCGAGGATCAGGCGCTCGAGATCGCGGCCCAGCGCGGCCGGCGGATGGGTGCGCGCCGAGGCGAGGATGTCGATCTCGAGGCGGCGGATGAGCTCCGGCTCGAGATCACCCACGTAGTGGTGGATCTTGGCCAGCCGCGCGTAGTCGATGAGGCCGGCCATGGCGGCGTCCCTGACCGCCGGGAGGTGATCATCCAGCAGGCGCCCGATGAGGTGGTGCACCTCCGCCACGTGCAGCGTGCAGCGGGCCTCGGCGGCCACCTCGGCCAGCGCCGCGATGCGGGCGCGCTCGGGCCGCCTGCCCGCGGCGACGAGCTCGCGCGAGCGCGCGGTGACGGCGGCGTCCACCGCGAGCACCCGGCGCGCCCCGGCGGCGTTCTCGTCACGGCGGTGGCAGCGCAGGATCTCGAACGCGCGCTCTGCTCCGACCGGCACGTGCACCACCCCCTGCCACCCCCGGGCGCCCCGCCGGACAGCATGGCCGACGGCCCGCGGCGCCCCTCGTCGCTTGCATGTTCCATCGTACACGCATTCGACGCCCGCGCGGCGGAATGGCGAAATCCGCAGCACATCCGCGCCCGGCGACGGCCGGGGCGGACCCGCCTCCACGCGGACCCGCCCCGCTCCCCCGTCACACCATGCGCGCGGCGCCCTCCCAGTACCGCGCCCGCAGCGCCTTCTTGTCGGGCTTGCCCAGCCCCGTCAGCGGGATCGCGTCGATGACGTCGACGCTCTTGGGCGAGTGCACCGAGCCCAGCTCCTCCTTGACCCGCGCGATCAGCGCATCGGCGTCGATGGTGTGCCCCTCGCGCGGCACCACGCACGCCTTCACGGCCTCGCCCCACTTGTCGTCGGGCACCCCCACCACGGCGACGGCGGCGACGGACGGGTCGGCGGAGAGGATGTCCTCGATCTCCCGCGGGAAGACGTTGAAGCCGCCGGTGACGATCATGTCCTTCTTGCGGTCGACGATCGTCATGAAGCCGTCGGCGTCCATCCGCGCCACGTCGCCGGTGTGCAGCCAGCCGCCGCGCAGCGCCTCCTCCGTCTGTTCCGGCTTGTTCCAGTAGCCGCGCATCACCAGCGGGCCGCGCACGCAGATCTCGCCCAGCTCGCCGCGGGGCACCTCGTTGAGGTCGTCGTCGAGCAGCCGCACGTCGAGCCACGGCACCGGGCGGCCGCAGGATGCGAGGCGGGCCGGATCGTCGGGCAGGTGCTCCTCCCGGCGCATCACCGCGATGCTCATGCCGCACTCCGACTGGCCGTAGAACTGGAAGAACACCGGGCCCAGCTTCTCCATGCCCTCCCGCAGCCGCGACGGCGACATCGCCGATGCCCCGTAGAACACCGTCTGCAGGCTGGACAGGTCGCGCGTGTCGATGTCGGGGTGGTCGAGCAGCATGTAGATCATGGTGGGCACCAGCATGGTGGCGGTGATCCGGTGCTTCTCGACGGCCTCGAGCACCGCCGCCGGGCTGAACTGCTCGAGCACCACCAGCGCCCCGCCCCGCAGCAGCGTGGGCAGGAAGAACGCCGCGCCCGCATGCGAGAGCGGCGTGCACACCAGGAAGCGCATGTCGTCGGGCAGCTGCCATTCCGACATCTGGATCTGCGGCAGCGTCACGCCCGAGCGGAACGTGTTGACCACGCCCTTCGGCTTGCCCGTCGTGCCGCCCGTGTAGACCATCGACGACGCGTCGTCGCCGTCCACCTGCGCGGCCACCAGGGGCTGCGGCGCGAAACCCTCGGCCAGCGCGAGGATGTCGACGCCCACCTCCGACGGGCCCAGCGACAGCAGCAGCCGCAGCGACGGGCACGCGTCGCGCAGCTGCGCCGCCCGCTCCTCGAAGTGGCGCGGGTCGAAGACGAGCATCTCGATCTCGGCGTCGTCGATGATGTAGCGGTGCGCGTCGAATTCGACGGTGGGGCTCAGCGCCGTGTTGCGGCACCCGGCGATGATCGTGGCGCCCATGGAGATGAGCACCTCGGGCCGGTTCTTCGACAGCATCGACGCCTTGGTGCCCTTGCCCACCCCCACCGAGGCGAGGGCCTGGATGAAGCTGCTGATGCGGTCGCGCACCTCGCCGGCGGTGAGCACCACGTCGCCCAGGTACAGCGCCGGCTTGGGGGCGTTGCGCTCGAGCGCGCGGATGAGCAGGTCGGGCATGTACTGCATGCGGTGCAGGTCGGGATGGGCGGCCCCGGGAGCCCCGCCGGGAACCGCGGCCGCGGATGTCGTCGAAATGTCGGTCATCGTCTCTCCGCTCTTGTCGTGATCCACACGACACTATCCCCAGAACTGACACATGTTCCAGTACCGGATCCCGGGGCCCCGGCGATACAGCAGGCATCCGGCCCCGCCGGCTCCGTCCACGGCGGGCGCGGGGGCCGGCGGGCGGGGGCGGGAACGTACTCTGGACGCACCCGCGCGCCCGTGTTTTCAATGGAGTGGCCCCAGCGGCGGCCGCACCCGGGGCGCATCCCGGCACACGCGATCAGCGAGAGGAGCCTCACGTGGCGCAGGTCGACCAGTCCCCCCGCGAACAGCTCCTCGCGTTCCTCCGGGACGATCCCGACGCCACCGCCGCCGCCGTCTTCGCCCGCTTCTTCGCGCACCGCCCCGCCGCCCGCGGCATGTTCGCCGCCAACATGGTCGCGCAGCGCCGCGTGTTCATGGAGGTGCTCCAGTACGTCGCGGCCTGCATCGACGACCCCGACGAGGAGCCGCGCATGATGGCCTTCCTCGGGCAGCTGGGCCGCGACCACCGCAAATACGGGGTGACCACCGACGACTACGCCGCCTTCCGCGCCGCGCTGGCGCACGTGCTGCAGACGGGGATGGGCGCGCACCGCACGCCCGGCGTCGACCGCCTCATCATGCTGCTCGCCCGCGCCACCACCGAGCTGATGAACGCCGGCGCCGCCCGCGCCGAGGGGCCCCCGTACGTCGACGCCACCGTCGTCGAGCACCTGCGCCCCACCCGCGACCAGGCCATCGTGCGGCTGCAGGCCGACGCGCCCGTGCCGTACCAGGCGGGCCAGTACCTCAGCGTGCGCATGGCGCACGGCGGGTGGCGCTACCTCTCGCCCACCATCCCGCCCAACGCCGGCGGCCAGATCGAGTTCCACCTGCGCGCCGTGCCCGGCGGCGAGATGAGCACCGTGGCGGTGGCGGGCACGCGCGTGGGCGACCGCTGGCGGCTCGGCGCCGCGCACGGGGCCCTGCAGGTGGACCGCGACTGCGGCAGCGACGTGCTCATGATCGCCGGCGGCTCGGGGGTGGCGCCGCTGCGCTCGCTCATCATCGACATGGCCCGGTTCGGCGAGAACCCCCGCGTCCACCTGTTCTACGGCGCGCGGTACCCCGGCGAGCTGGTCGAGATGCCCACGCTGTGGCGGATGTCGATCACCAACCCCTGGCTCACCGTGGTGCCCGTCGCGGAGGAGACGGAGGACCCGTGGTGGCTCGCCGGCGGCGACAGCCGGCACGAGCCCGGCATGCACTCGCTCCAGACGGGCATGCTCGCCGACGTCGTCACCTCCTACGGCGCCTGGTCCGACCGCCAGGTGCTGGTGTGCGGCTCGCCCGCGATGGTCGAGGGCACCGTCGCCCGCCTGCTCTCCGCCGGCACGCCGCCCGCGAACATCGCGCACGACCCGTACTGAGCCCGCGTGCGTGTCCCCCGATCGGCGGACACGCACGTTCCCCCGCCCGCTCCCCCCGCGGCGGGACATACAACGGCCTGCGGAAACGGGAGGGTGGAGTCATCGCCGGAGCACACCGGCACCCCCCGCAGACAAGGACCGGACACCATGCGCATCCCCACCGCAATCCCCGCCCGCATCGCCCTCGCCACCGCCGCCGCGGCCGTCGTCGCCGGCAGCGCCGCCGGGGCCGTCGCCCTGGGCACGGGCGCCGCCCAGGCCATGCCCACCGACCACGACGTCACCACCGCGATCGTCGTCCACAACGACACCGATTCGACGATGTTCCTCGACGCCGCCGACAAGTACTACGGAGACTGGCTGCAGGCCCCCGGCCCGCAGATCGCGCCGCACTCGGCCGCCACCATCAGCGCGCAGGCCATGCCCGGGCTCGACAGGCTCGGCGTCCGGCTCGACTACCACCTCTCGGGCACCAGCATGTCGCCGCGCGGCACCGCCGCGCTCCAGGTGGAGAACAGCGACGCCGGCATCGACTTCGGCGGCACCTACAGCGACGGCGACTTCTCGGTGGTGCCGTCCATCCAGGCCGGCCACCCGCACTCCACCGTCGTCTTCGACGTCCTCTGAGGCCCGGCCGCCCCGTCACCCCCGCGGCACCCGCACCACCGTCGTGGTCCCGGCCCCCGGAGCCGACGTCGTCTCCCACGTGCCGCCCGCCGCCTCGATGCGCAGCACGTGCGACGCCAGCCCGATGTGGCCCTCGGCGATGCGCGCGGGGAGGACGGAACGGTCGAAGCCCACGCCGTCGTCGGCCACCGTCATCTCGGTGCACCGGCCCGCATGGCCCAGCGTCACGGTGACGTGCCGGGCGCGCGCGTGCTTGACGGTGTTGGCCAGCAGCTCGCGGGCCGTCGAGTACAGCAGCGACTGCTCCGCCGGCCGGCCCACCCCGTCGATGTGCACCTCCGCCTCGAAGCCGCCGCGGCGGGCGCTCTGGTCGACCAGCTCGCGCAGCGCCGCCGCCAGGCCCAGATGCTCGAGCACCTGGGGGCTGAGCGTGGTGACGGTGGCGCGCAGCTGGGCCACCGTCTCGCGCAGGATCGACTCGGCGCCGTCGAGCACCGGGTCGGGGTGGTTGTCGCGGGCCTCCTCCACATCCATCCGGGCGGCGAGGACGTTCTGCAGCGGGCCGTCGTGCAGGTGCTCGGCCAGCAGCCGGCGCTCCCGCTCCTCGGTGCGCAGCGCCTCCGTCACCAGCCGGCGCCGCGCCGTGAGCAGCTCCATCACCGCCGCCGACCGCCGCTCGAGCACCGCCGACAGCGCCGTCATCGCCAGCGCCAGCCAGGCCAGGAACCCCGCATAGAGGAAGACCACGTCGGGCAGCGAGACCGCATCGTCGCGCACCGCGTAGAACACCCACACCAGCAGGAAGCCCGCGATAGTCAGCGCCCCCAGCGCCGCCGTCACCCGCGGGCCGTGCAGGAACGCCGCCGCCACCGGCATCACGAAGAACACCGGCACCAGCACCGAGGTGGCCCCGCCCGACGCCGCGCACAGCGACACCAGGCCCACGATGTCCACCACCGTCGACGCCCCCACCGCCCAGCCCGGCACCTTCCCCCGCCACACCAGCCGCAGCCACCACAGCGCCACCAGGGTCCAGAACGCCAGCAGCCCCCAATACGCGCCCGGCAGCCAGTGGTCGACCGGCACCGCCGTGCCCACCATGATCATGATGAGCAGCAGCGGAACCCGCAGCACCGCCGTCACGCGCAGGGCCTCCGCGGAGTGGTCGCGGACGGCGTCGTCGCGCACGCTCATCGGCTCACCCCGGCGCGGTCATCGCAGGATGCCCCGGCGCATCGCCTCCGCCACCGCGGCCGCACGGTCGGTGACGCCCAGCTTCTCGTACAGCCGCTGCACATGCGTCTTCACGGTGGACGGCGCCAGATACAGCTCCCCGGCGATGGCCGGCACCGACTTGCCCTCGGCGATGCCCTCGAGCACCTCGCGCTCGCGGTCGCTCAGCACCGGCCCCTCCTTGCGCCGGCGCACCTCCCCCACCAGCCCGGCCGCCAGCGACGGGGGCAGCACGTCGCGGCCGCGGGCGCAGTCGCGCACCGCCGCCACGATGTCGTTGCGCGACGACTCCTTGGGCAGGAAGCCCGAGGCGCCGTCCTCGAGCGCCCCGTAGACGATGGCCGACTCGTCGTGCCCCGAGAGGATGAGCACCCGCGTGGGCAGCCGCTCGGAGGCGACGGCCGCCGCCACCGCCGCCCCGTCCAGGCCGGGCATGCGGTAGTCGAGCAGCGCCACCTGCGGCCGGTGCTCGCGGATGGCGGCCAGCGCCGCGGGGCCGTCGTCGGCCTCCGCGACCACGGTGATGCCGTCGGCGGCGGCGAGCGCACGCACCACGCCGTCGCGGAACATCGGGTGGTCGTCGCCCACCACTACCTGCACATCCACAACTCACAGTCTTGCATTCGGGCGCGCCCGCCGCCCCGGTTTCCGGGCCCCGCGTCCCCCGATCGGCGGACCCGCGAATCCCCCCGCACACCCGCCGCCCGGCCGATACCCGCGCCGCCCCCGCCGCCGGATAGTGGATGCATCGCCGGAGCACACCGGCACCGCACGATCCCCCCGCACCGCACGAACCCCCACAGGAGAAAACCCATGCGCGTCCGCTTCGCCACCCCAGTCGCCGCCACCGTCCTCGCCACCGCCGCCCTCGCCACCGGCCTCGGCGCCGCCACCGCGCTCGCCACCGGCGCCTCGGCCGCGCCCGCCCCCTCGCCGCTGGGGTCGCTGGGCTCGCTCGCCGCACCGTCCACCCCCGACGACGACGCGTCGATCACCGTGCACGTGTACAACGAGACCGACGACACCCTCTACTACCAGGGCGGATCGGTGCAGGACGGCGCGTTCAGCCAGGCGCCCTGGCAGCTCGTCCGGCCGCACTCCACCGAGGACATCACCGTGCTCAGCACCGGAGGCCACGGCGCCGCCGTGCAGCTCGACTACGACCTGTCCAACGGCGTGGCGCACCTTCCCGTCTCGCTGCACGCCACCGACTACCAGGGCAACGTCAACACCGTGGGCACGCAGGCGCACGTGGGCGTGGGCACGGCGAACACCGTCGACGTGGGCTACCCCAACGCCGAGTTCGGCTTCCACATCACCGAGGGCGCCTGAGGGGCCGGGGACGACGGATCCCCCGCCGCGATCGCGGCGGGGGATCCGTCGTGGTGCCGTGCGGTGTCAGCGGCGCGGCCGGGGCCGCCACACCACCACCGCGTTGCCGGGCTCGAAGGGCACCAGCTCGCGGCCCGCGGTGGACGTCCGCGACCGCAGCCGCGCCACCTCGGCGGTGAGCTCGTCGACGCGGTCGGACAGCTCCGCCACCTTGCCGGTGAGCGCGATGATGCGCTTGATGCCCGCCAGGTTGACGCCCTCGTCCTGCGAGAGCCGCTGCACCTCGCGGAGCAGCTCCACATCGTGGTGCGAATAGCGCCGCCCGCCGCCCGACGTGCGGGCCGGCGTGACGATGCCGAGGCGGTCGTACGTGCGCAGGGTCTGCGCGTGCATGCCCGCCATCTCGGCCGCCACGGAGATCCCGAACAGCCGCGCCTCCACCCGGGTGTGGCCCAGGTCGGCGCGCGCACCGCCGACCGGCCGGCCCTCGCCCTCGCGCGCCATGGGGATCACGCCCCCGCCCAGTCGGCGCGCGGGTCGAAGCCGCTCTCCTTCTCGGCCTTGATGTAGGTCTCGAGGGCGTCCTTCGCAGCGCTGTCGAGCTGATTGGGCACGGCCACCCGCACGGTGACGAGTAGGTCGCCCGCCCCGCCGGAACGCTTGGGCACGCCCCGGCCCCGCACGCGCAGGGTGCGGCCGTCCTTGGTGCCGGCCGGCACCTTGACGCCCACCCGGCCCTCGAGCGTGGGCACCGACAGCGTGGCGCCCAGCGCCAGCTCGCCGAACGTCACCGGCACCGTGACGGTGAGGTTGTCGCCGTCGCGGCCGAAGACGTGGTCGGGCCGCACGTGGATGGTGACGTAGAGGTCGCCGGACGGCGCGCCGCGCATGCCCGCCTGCCCCTGGCCGGCCAGCCGGATGCGCTGGCCGTCCTTGATGCCGGCGGGGACGCGGACGCTGATGGTGCGCTCGCGCGTGATGACCCCGGTGCCGCCGCAGTCGGTGCACGGGCTCTCGACGATCGACCCCGTGCCGCGGCAGTCGACGCACGGCTCGCTGAACCCGAAGTGGCCCTGATTGCGCGTGACCACTCCGGCACCGTTGCACCGCGGGCACACCTTGGGGCTGGTGCCCGGGCGCGCGCCGCTGCCGTGGCAGGTGGTGCACGGGCTGGGGCTGGTGAGCCGGATCGGCAGCACCGCGCCCAGCGCGGCCTCGCGGAAGTCGATCGTCATCTCGGTTTCGATGTCGCTGCCGCGGCTGGGCCGCGAGGGCCTGCTGCCGCGGTTGAACAGTCCGCCGAAGATGTCGCCGGCCCCGCCACCGCCGCCGCCCGAGGCCTGGCCGAACAGGTCGCCCAGGTCGAAGTCGGCGGTGGAGAAGCCGCCCGAGCCGAAGCCCCCGGGGCGTCCGCCGGAGCGGAATCCGCCCCCGGGGCTGAAGCCGCCCGACGAGCTGAAGATGCGGCGCGCCTCGTCGTACTCCTTGCGCTTCTCGGCGTCGCCGAGCACGGTGTACGCCTCGCTGACCCGCTTGAAACGCTCCTCGGCGGCGTCGTCGCCGGGGTTGGCGTCGGGGTGCAGCTCACGCGCCAGCTTGCGGTAGGCCCGCTTGATCTCGTCGGCCGTCGCGGTGGACGAGACGCCCAGATCGGCGTAGAAATCCCGCTCCACCCATTCGCGCTGCGTCACTGGGCACCTCCTCCTTTCGTGTTGTGGTCACGTGACCGGTGGTCACCGTGCGGTGCGGTCACGGCGCGGGCTGTTCACCCGTTTCCGTGGCCCCGCCCGCGGCGGTGGCGCCGCCGGCGGCGTCGGCGGGAGCGTCGCCGACGATCACCATCGCGGTGCGCAGGACGCGGTCGCCCACCCGGTAACCGCGACGCAGGACCGTCTCGAGCACCGGGTGGTCGTCGTCGCCCGAGTGCTGCACGGCCTCGTGCAGGTCGGCGTCGAACGGGTCGCCCACCTCGCCGAAGGCCTCCAGGCCCTGCCCCTTGAGGGTGCCCACCAGCTTGTCGCCGATGGCCTTGAGCGGCCCCGCGTCGAGATCGCCGTGATCGCGGGCGCGGTCGAGGTCGTCGAGCAGGTCGAGCAGCTCGGCGATCACCGACGCCTTGGCCTGCGCGATGGCCGCCTGCCGCTCCCGCTGCTCGCGCTTGCGGTAGTTGGCGTACTCGGCGTGCAGCCGCTGCAGGTCGGCCGTCAGCTCGGCCACCTGGGCCGCGTCGGCCCCGTCGGCGGCGGCGGCGTCCTCGGCGGGGGCCGCCTCCCCCGGCTCGGCGGGTGCCGAGTCGGGGGTGCGGGCCTCGCCCGTCTCCGGATCGATCTTGCGGTTGTCGGTCACGACGACCGGCTCCTCGGGCGTGCCCGGTTCGCGATCATGGCCGCCGTTCGGCGTCTGCGTCACTTCTTCTCCTGATCGCCCGCGTCGTCCACGACCTCGGCGTCGACCACGTCATCCTGGCCGCCGGAGGCCGCCTCGCCGTCGCCCGCCGCGCCCGACTCGGCGGCCTGCGCGTCGTAGATGGCCTGGCCCAGCGCCTGGGAATCGGTGTTGAGCTGCTCGATCGCCGACTTCACGGCGGCGATGTCGCTGCCGGCCAGGGCGTCCTTGGCGCCCTTGATCGACCCCTCGACCTTCTCCTTGACGTCGGCCGGGACCTTGTCCTCGTTGTCCTTGATGAACTTCTCGGTCTGGTACACCAGCGACTCGGCCTGGTTGCGGACGTCGGCCTCCTCGCGGCGCTGCTTGTCCTCCTCCGCGTGCTGCTCCGCATCCTTGATCATGCGGTCGATCTCCTCCTGGGACAGGCCGGAGCCGTCCTGGATCTTGATCGTGTTCTCCTTGCCGGTGCCCTTGTCCTTGGCCGTCACGTGCACGATGCCGTTGGCGTCGATGTCGAAGGTGACCTCGATCTGCGGCACG
>CAZDSL010000042.1:0-12762 GCA_964507655.1 uncultured Mycobacteriaceae bacterium
TCGTTCAACTACCTGGCCAACGTCAACGGCCTCCCCACCACCGCGCGCGAGTCGCTGGAGCATTTCGACGCGCTCGGCACGGAGCACAGCTACCCGCACTACCCGGCGTCCTGGGCGATGGCGATGGACACCCCGTACCAGTGGACCAAGCAGGCCGCCTCGCACTACGGCGGCACCCGCAACGGGCTGATCGTGCACTGGCCGAAGGGCATCACCGAGCCGGGCCTGCGGCACCAGTGGCACCACTGCGTCGACATCACGCCCACCATCCTCGAGGCGGCGGGCATCCCCGCGCCGCACACCGTGGACGGCGTTGCGCAGCAGCCCATGGCCGGCACCCCGATGAACTACACGTTCGACGACCCGGACGCCGAGGACCGGCACGTCACCCAGTACTTCGAGATCTTCGGCAACCGCGGCATCCACCACCGCGGCTGGACGGCCGTCGCCCTGCACCGCGCGCCATGGCTGATGGCGACGCGCGGGCTCACCTTCCCGCCGCTCGCCGAGGACCGGTGGGAGCTCTACGACACCACCACCGACTGGTCGCAGGCGCGCGACGTGGCGGCTGAGCATCCCGACGTGCTTGCGCGGCTGCAGGAGCGCTTCCTGGTGGAGGCGGCCAAGAACCAGGTGCTGCCGATCGACGACAGGACGGTCACCCGCAACGTCGCCGGCGAGGACGTTCCGCCGCGGCCGGGCGGCGGACGCCGTTCGCTCACGCTCTATCCCCACATGCACGGCCTGCCCGAGAAGGCGGCGCCGGGGCTGTTCAACACCTCGTACACGCTCACCGCACACATCGAGACACCGGCGGACGGCGGCGAAGGCGTGCTCGCGAGCTTCGGCGGCCGGTTCGGAGGGCTGGCGCTGTACGTACTCGAGGGGGTCCCCGTGTTCTGCTACACCTTCTCGGGTGGCGGACGCACCCACGTGCGGGCCGATGCGCCGCTCACGGCGGGCCCGCACACGGTGGCCGTCGACTTCGTCTACGACGGCGGCGGCGCCGGCCGCGGCGGCACCGCCACGGTGAGCATCGACGGCGCACCGGCGGCCACGGGGCGCATCGAGCGCACCACGCCCGGCATGTTCAGCCTCAACGAGCAGTTCGATGTGGGCGTGAGCAGGGGCAGCCCCGTCTCCGAGGACTACGCGGACCGCGGGCCGTTCCCGTACTCCGGGCGGCTGTACAGCCTGCGCATCGACCTGCCGGGAGACGGCGTGGCACTGACCGCGGACGAGCGGCGGCGAATGGAGCTCGCCGTGCACTGACGTGTGCGTAGGGTGGCCCCGGACGCGCGGCAGACGCCTTCCGGGGCCGCCGCACGCCGTCCGCAGACGATCCGACGAGCAGGAGCGCCACGATGGGATACCGCGCACGGGCCGAGACGCCCGCCGACGTCCCCGCGATCCGGGCGATCACCCTCGCGGCGTTCCCGACGGCGGAGGAGGCCGACCTGGTCGAGGCGCTGCGCGCCGACCGGGACGCATGGGTCCCGGGGCTCTCCCAGGTCGCGACGGATGCGGACGGCACCGTCGTGGCGCATGCCCTGCTCACCCGGTGCCGCATCGGCGGCGATCCGTCGCTCGCGCTCGCGCCGTGCTCGGTGCTGCCGGAGCGGCAGCGGACGGGCGCGGGCTCGGCGGCGATCCGCGCCGCACTCGAGGCGGCGCGGGCCATGGGCGAGAACGCCGTCGTGGTGCTCGGCCACGCGGAGTACTACCCGCGGTTCGGCTTCACCAGGGCATCGGGATTCGGCATCCGCGCACCGTTCACTGCGCCCGACGACGCACTGATGGCGCTCGGCCTGGACCCGTCCCGGCCGATGCCCTCCGGCACCATCGCGTATGCCGACCCCTTCGGCGTCTGACCGGCGCCTGCCCGCCGATCACCCCAGCGTGATGTCGCGCCGCGCCAGCACCCAGCGCCCGTCCACCACCCGGAACACGTCGTCGTAGCGCCCCATGTTCACCATGCGCGGCGCGCTGTCGGTGCGGGCGTAGAACTGCCACAGGGAGGTGGCCGTGGCGGCGGTGCCGTCGGCGGCCACGGTGATGTCGCTGCTGGTGACGACGTGCCGGGTGTGGCTGCCGGCGCCGACGGTGCCGGCCGCGCGGCGTTCGCGTGCGCCGCGCGCGATGTCCTCGATGCCCTCCGCGGTGCGGGCCGCCATCGCGGTGCGCGGGTCCTCCGGCATCGCCCACACCGCATCGGGCGCGAACTGGGCGCAGTAGTCATCGAGGGTGCCGTCGTCGGCGAGGTGCGCGATGCGGGCGATCAGCGAGCGGATCCGCTCGGAGTCGCACGCGCGGGCGGAGTTCTCGGTGCTCATCGGCTCATCGTGCATCACGCGTCCCCCCGCGCCGCGGCGAGCCCCGCGCGCCGGCCGAAGAACGTCCCGGGCCCCAGCGAGGTGCCGCTGATGTAGCCGCCGCCGTGCAGCCCCGAAGATGCGCGCCCGGCGGCGAACAGGCCGGGGATCGGCGCGCCGTCGAGATCGTGCACCCGTCCGTCGACGTCGGTCGTCAGCCCGCCGAGCGTGAAGACGGCCGCCCCGCCGCCGGCCGCCGCCCCGCCCTCGGGCGCGGCCATGCCGCGGCGCACGTCGATCGCGGCGAACGGGGCCCGCAGCGGGCGGAGCCAGCGCGCCGACTTGTGGAACACCGGGTCCTCGCCGTTCTCGGCGTGCCGGTTGTACTCGGCCACGGTGTGCGCCAGCGAGTCCTCGGGCAGCCCCATCTCCTTCTCGAGCTCGGTGACCGTGCCCGCGACGTGCGTGGGCTGCACGCCCCAGCGCTCGGCCTCCGGCACCTCCTCGTACGCCGTCTCGTCGAGCACCACCCACACGCCCATGCGCTGGTGGAACAGGGCCGCAATGCCCACGAGGCCCGGGTAGACGTCCTCGTTGATGAAGCGCTCGCCCCGGTCGTTCACCACCATGCCGCGCGCCATGAAGCCGGGGATCGTCTGGATGCCCACCTGCCCGGTGTGCATGCGCCGCACCGCGGCGCCCGCCGCCTGCGCCATGACGATGCCGAGCCCGTCGTCGCCGCCGTCCGAGACCTTGGCGTGCCCCAACAGGTCGGGCGCGTGCTGGGCGAGCATCGCGTCGTTGTCGACGAAACCGCCGGTGGTGAGCACCACCCCGCGCCGGGCGCGGTAGGCGTGGTCCACACCGAAGCGGCGGGCGATCACCCCGCGCACCCGGCCGTGCCCGTCGAGGACGAGGCGCAGCGCGCGCGTGTCGGCGTGCACCTCGGCGGGCGTGCCGTCGACGGCCTCGACGAGCCGGTCCATCAGCACCTTGCCGCCGAAGCCCTCCGACCGCACGCGGTGCCCGCGCGCCGCCGGGGCCGCGGCCTCGCAGTAGGGCCAGGCCGCCTCCCCCATCCACATCAGCCCGTCGTCGGTGGGCGGCACCCAGGTGGGGTTGTCCCACAGCGAGCCCTTGAACGGCACGCCCTGGGCCACCAGCCACTCGTAGTGCGCCGGGCTGCCGTCGCTGTAGAGGCGGATCTTCTCCTCGTCGGCGTCCGGGCCGAGCGCGCGCAGCAGGTACTCGGCCATGTCGCGGGTGGTGTCGGTGAATCCGCACTCGCGCTGCACCGGGGTGCCGCCGCCCAGGTAGATCTCACCGCCGGACAGGGCCGAAGACCCGCCGGGGCCGCTCGCGCGCTCGAGGATCGTCACCGAGGCGCCGGCCGCCGCGGCCTCGAGCGCCGCCGCCGCGCCGGCGCAGCCGTAGCCGATCACGAGCACGTCGGTCTCGTGGTGGAACTCGGGGACGTCGGCCTCGGCCACCGGCGCGACGCTGTGCGGGAATTGCGGTCCATGGCTCATCATGCGATCAGACTCGCGACGAGGTGCGCCGGCGCGAAGCCCGTTTCCCGCGTCATGGGAGGCCGGCGCCGGCCCGGTCCGTCCGCCGCCGCAGCGCCGCCGCGCCGCCTACGGTGTAGCCGGACACTCCACTGGAAGGGGAACCGCCATGACCGACGACCGCCTGCGCGCGCTCGAGGAGCGCGTCGCCCGGCTCGAGGCGCGCGAGGCGATCATCGCGCTCAAGCACCGCTACCTGCGGGCGTGCGACGCCAAGGACCCGGACGGGTTCCGCTCCGCGTTCGTCTCGCGCGGCGCGGTGATCGACTACGGCCCGCTCGGCCGGTTCGACGACGCCGACGGCATCGCGGCCGTCTACCGCGCCATCGCGCTGGAGCGGGTGGAAGAGGCGTACGTGGTGCTCGACATGCACCACGGGCTGCACCCCGACATCCGCCTCACCGGTCCGGGCGCCGCCGAGGGCCACTGGACGCTCCGGTTCCGGCAGGTCGACCGGCGGGCGGGCACCGAGGCCGTCAGCGCCATCGAATACGACGACGAGTACGTCGTGGAGGACGGCGAGTGGAAGATGTCGGCGTGCCGGTCGCGGCTGCTGTGGACGATCACCCGGCCGCTCGGCGAGGCGGTGGTGACCGACTTCCATTGACGGTGGCCGCTCACCGGCGGTCTGATGCGCTCACCGCCGGCCGGACCGCGCGGCCTCGATCCGGGCCAGCTCGCGGCGCCGGCGCTCGATCGGCTCGCGGCGCGCGGGCGGCGCCGCCCGGTGCAGGTGATCGAGCAGCTCGCCGAGCCTGTCGCGGACGCTGCGGGCCGTCCACGCGAAGTCGAAGAGTTCGTCGATCCCGCTGTGCAGGTAGTCGTCCCACGTGGGCGGCGTGTACACCAGCCGGGGCGTGAGGTCCTCGTCCTGCAGCACGCCGATCTCGAGGTCGCGGTCCAGCAGCACCCGCAGCAGCGACTCGATCTCGTCGATCGCCTGGATCGCCGAGTACGGGTCGTTGATCGAGGTCGACAGCGCGCGCAGGGCCAGGTCGTTGAGCAGCCGGAACGCGAAGGCCGGGTCCTGGTCGAAGGTGCGCTCGCGCCCCACCTCGAGCATCGCCGCCAGCGCGCCCTCGTCCTCCACCGTGTCGGTGCCGTGGATGCGCAGCACCACCGCCCCGTCGCACAGCAGCGCCCCGGGCGCCACCAGCAGCCGCGCGGTGAGGCCCCGCCGGCCGAGCCACTCGAGCAGCCCCGGGAAGTCGACCTGCCGCAGCCGGGCCGTGGGCGCCCGCCAGCGCAGGTCGTACGACGGCCCCGCGGGCGGCGCGGGCACTGGCGGCCGGGCGCTGCCGTAGGCACGGCTGTAGAGCGCGTCGATCACCTCCCGGCCGCGCACCGACACCTCCTCGAGGATCGGCGCCAGCTGCACCGCGCGGATGGCCGCCTGCTGCACGGCGCGCAGCAGCAGCAGGCCGGTGACCACCAGTGCCATCACCATCACCGGCACCACCAGCGACACCGTGTCGCGCCGCACCACCAGCGCCGCGGCCACCACCGCGTTGACGAGCACGCCCAGCAGGAACGCGAACAGGTGCGCCAGGAGCGGGCTGTCGCGGAACAGCGTGAGCCGCGGCGACTGCGCGGTGAAGGTGAACTGGACGACGAGGAACAGCAGCGAGATGACGATGCCGATGAGCGTGAGCAGCCCGCCCGCCACCGCGGCCAGCATCTGCACCACCGGGTCGGCGGCCACCATGGGGCCCGCCTCGATCCGGGTGCACCCCACCGCCAGGCCGGCCCCGATGCACATGTACGCGGCCGTGATGAGGCCGGTGCGCAACCGGCGGCGGCGCCGCAGCGCCTGCAGCTCCGCCCGGCCGATGCGCCTGCCGACGCCGCGCCGGCGGGCGGCGCCCGGATCCGACATGGTCAGCGGAGGAGCTTGGCCTTCGCCGCCGAGAACTCGTCGTCGGTCAGCGCCCCGGACTCGTGCAGCTCCTGCAGCTGCCGGATGCGGGCGATGAGGTCGTCGGCGGGCGGCTGCGGCGGAGCCGGGGGCGGGGGTGGCGGCTGCTGGGGAGGCGGGGGCGGCGGGGCCGCGTACTGCGGGGCCTCCTGCCGGTACTGATCCTGCCGGTACTGCTCCTGGGCGTAGGCCTGCGCCTGGGCCTGCCGCTGCTGCGCCCGCCGGTTGACGGCGTTGGACGTGGCCTGGGCGGTGCCTGCGACCACGGCCGTGCGCGCCACCGTCCCCAGCAGGCCCGGCCGCCCGATGCGTCCTGCCCGAAACACCATGCTCGCTCCTATCGACCGGCCGCGGCACCCGCCGCGGCGAGAAGGACGTCCCGCGGGACCTGCACGTGCAGCGCCACCTGGCCGCCGTGGCCGCGGACGCTCGCGCCGAGCCGGCGCGCCCACGTCTCCTCGTAGACGATGACGGCCGCCGACGTGCCGGGCTCCAGCGTCTCGGCCACGCCGGCCAGGTCGTCCTCGCTGATGAGGGCCCGCGCGTCGAGCGTGAGCCCCGCGAGGCCCACCCCGGCCAGGTTCTCGTCGACGTCCACCTGGGTGACGGCGCCGTCGCCGTCCTTGGCCAGGTAGACGAGGTCGAGCACCGTCACGAGCCCGTCGCGCACCACGGCCTGCAGCTCCGCCACCACCGACCCGTCGATCCGCGTGCCGGGGAACGCGAGCACCACCAGCTCCACGGGGCCCAGGCTCTCGCCGTCGTCGCCCAGCCCCTCGCCGTCATCCACCGGATCCGTCATCGCCGCCGCCTCTCCGCCGCCGTCCGCGGGCCGGCACCCCGTCCCGCTTCGAGTATCGGCGCCGCGCGGCCGGGCGGCGCGGCGATCGGCGGGGAATCACCCGCGCCGGGTGAGAAGCTAACCGCCGTCCACGCGCGCGCCGAACGTGTGCACCACCGTGAGCTGCGGGTCCCACGGCAGCAGCCCGTCCACCGCGTCCTGCAGCTGCGCGACCGGGGGAAGGACGGCCGGCCCCAGCACCGTCACGGTGGCGGTGCGCCCCTGCAGCGTCACATCGGTGACCTCCGAGCCGGGCACGGCGGCCAGCCACCGCTGGCCCGCCTCCGCGATCTGGCTCTCCCACACCGACGTCAGCGTGTTCACCACCATCGGCACGGCCACGATGAGCAGCGCCGCCGCCAGCACCGCGTAGCTGCGCTGCCGGGTGCCTCCCGCCGTGGAGGCGTACCCGGCGGAGACGAACACGATGACCGCGGTGATCACCATGGCCAGCACGTTCGACAGGAAGAGTACGAGCGCGCCGAGCGCCAGCGACGGGGCGCCCGAGCCCAAGCACACCCCCACCACGCCGAGCGGGGGCACCAGCGAGATGGCGATGGCGACGCCGGGCAGCACGTCGCCCACGTCGCGACGGGTGATCGCGATCGCGCCGACCAGGCCGGTGGCGAAGGCCGCGGCGAGGTCGGCGAGCCGGGGCGAGGTGCGGCCCACGACCTGCGAATTGGACAGCAGGTCGGCCTGATCGGGCACCAGCTGGACGAACGCGGCGCCCAGGGCCACCACCAGCAGGGCACCGAGGGCGACGATGACCAGGCTGCGCCCGAGCAGCGCCCCGCGCCCGGTGGCGATCCCCAGCCCCACGCCGAGGATGGGCGTCGACAGCGGCGCGACGATCATCGCGCCGATCACCGTCGCCGTCGAATCGCCCGCCACCCCGGCCACCGCGATGACGCCGGCGAGCACGAGCATCGTCCAGAAGGCCGACCGTTTCGCCACGCGGTCGCCGGAGCCGAGGTCGAGGCGCTCGTCCAGCTCGGCGAGGTCGCGGCGCGTGCGCCCGGGCATCAGGTGCAGCATCACTCCTCCCGGGGCGTGGGCGCCGGCGCGTCCGGGCCGGAAGAATCCGCGGGGGCGGGGTCCTGGCTGGAGGCGTCCCGGCCCGCGGCGTCCGGCCCGTCCGGCCCGTCGCGCGGCGCGCCGCCCGCGATCATGCCCGCCATCCACCGGGTGCTGGGGTCGATGTCGATGAGCAGGGCCTTGACGAAGAGCGACAGCGGGATCGCCAGCAGCGCCCCCAGCGGCCCGAGCACCCAGGACCACACGACGAGCGAGAGGAATGTCAGCGTCACCGACAGGCCCACGGCGTCGCCGACGAACTTCGGCTGGATCACCGACTGGATCACCACGTTGATGACGCTGTAGACGACGATGACGAGCAGCATCTTCGACGGCCCGCCGTCGAGCAGCGCCAGCAGCGCGGGCGGCGCGAGGCCGATGATGAAGCCGATGTTGGGGATGTAGTTGGTGATGAACGACAGCAGCGCCCACAGCAGCGGCAGCGGCACCGCCATCGCCCACAGGGCCACGCCGTCGAGCACCGCCACGATCAGGCCGAACACGGTGGACACCAGCAGGTAGCTGCGCACGCCTGCGGCGAAGGACACCAGCCCCTCGGCGATGTGCGGGCGCTGCCGGGCCGCCACGCCGAGCTGGCCGGTGAAGCCCGCCGCGTCCACCGCCATGAACAGCAGCAGCGCGAACAGGAACACCACCTGCGAGCCGGCGCCGAGCAGCCCGTGCACCAGGTCGACCGCCAGGTGCAGCAGGCGCTGCGGATCGATGTGCGCGAGCAGCCCGTCGGCCTGGTCAGCGCCCACACCCCAGCCCGTGAGCAGACGGTGCAGCCCGTCGAGGAGGTCCTGCGCCTTGTCGGCGTACTGCGGCAGCAGGGTCACCAGCTGCTCGATCGACACCGCCAGCGACACCACCAGCGCCGCGACGATCGCGTACACGGCGACGATCGCCGCGAGCATCGCCACCGCGCCCGGCACGCCCCGGCGGCGCAGCATCGCCTGCAGCGGGCTCACCGCGATGCTCAGCATCAGCGCAAGGAACACCGGACCGAGCACGCTCGAGAACGCGCGCATGCCCGCGAGGATCACCACCGCGCTCGCGAGGCTCAGCAGCACGATCAAGCCCCGGGGCAGGGGCCACCGGCCGAGCCTGTCCGCACCCGCTGCACCACGCATGGGCGGCACACTGCCCCGGCCGGGGCGGCCGGGGCTCATCCGCGGCGGATGATTCGCGCGGTCACCCCGCGCGCCGGGCGGGCCGCCGCCCCGGCTGCAGCGGCGGGAAACTCAGGCTCAGCGCCGAGCCCAGCGTGAAGTAGCTGCGCAGCAGCCGGAAGCACAGGTACGCGGGCACATGGCGGAGCGCGCTCGGCCGCCACAGCCCGCACACCAGCACCGTCATCACCATCGGCATGCCGAGCACGGTGGCGATCTCCGGCTGCCAGTACAGCCCCGAGAACACCGAGCGGAACCCGGCCACGGCGATCACCGCGAAGATGAGGATCGGCACCAGCATTGCGCGGCGCGCGGCGTTGACCAGCTGGAACGGCAGCACGAACAGGCCCGTCATGGAGCGCGGCGACAGCAGCGTCGCATGGTTGTGGGCGGCGAGGTGGTAAATGCTGCGGAACCAGCGGGTGCGCTGCTCGCGCAGGTGGGCGTACGACGCGGGCGTCTCGCTGTAGTACACGGCCTTCGGGTCGGCCACCGTGTGGTAGCCGGCGCCGTCGAGGCGGATGCAGATGTCGGTGTCCTCACCGTTCATGCCCTGCACCATCCCGCCCACCTCGAGCACGGCGCTGCGCCGGTAGATCGCGAACATCCCCGGCACGCCCAGCACCCCCTGGTATCCACCGAGCGAGACCTGGAAGAACCCGTGCCGCAGGTACACCTCCACCAGGCGCACCTTGTCGATCCACGTCTTCTCCTGCGCCGGCAGCGGGAGCCCGCCCACCGATCCCACGTGCGGGTCGGTGAAGTGCGCCATCGCCGTCTGCAGGCACCCGTCGCCGATCACCGTGTCCGCGTCGATGCGCACCACGAATTCCTGGCGCAGGTGCGCGATGCCCTGGTTCAGCGCGATGGCCTTGCCGGGCGTGGGGCACTCGAGCACCTCGCCGGTGATGCGCTCGCATCCCGCGATGGCGTCCGCGGCGACCCGGGCGGTGTCGTCCGTGGAGGCGTTGTCGACGACGCACAGGTGGATGGCGCCGGGATAGGTGGCGGCGGCCCGGTCGACGGAGGCGATGGTGGCGGCGATGTCGTGCGCCTCGTCGTGCGCGGGCACCAGCACCGCGAGCGGCGGGGTGAACGACCTGCGGCGCGACCTGGCCAGCACCCACCACCCGATCGCCGCCGTCGTCACCGCGAACACCTGCTGGAACAGGAACGCGCCCGGCCCGACGCCGCCGAGCAGCGCTATCTGCTTGAGGTCGAACACCGCGGTGAAGAACACCCGCGCGACGACGAGGGCGGTGGTGATCGCGACGACGAGGCAGACGATGAGCACGAGGTAGGCGCGCGCGGGCACCCGCGGACTCGGCGCGCGCCGGTCGCGCTGCGGCAGCGTGGCCTGCCGCAGCAGGGTGTGCGGGAAGATGCCGAGCGAGACGAGCGCCGAGGCGAACGACTGGACGCCCACCGGAAGGCTCACCCAGCCCAGCGCGTCGAGGCCCCAGCCCACTACGTCGAACAGGACGCACACCGCCGCGAACTTGGCCAGCAGCGATGCGCCGATCGCGAGGCGGCGCCACAGGTCGCCGTAGGCGTAGGCCGCGTACGTCACGAAGAACACGACGACGAACAGGCGGGTGGGCAGGCCGCCGCCGCCGCGCCCTTTCGCCAGGATCACCAGGTCGTACCGGTCGACCACACCCGTGCGGATGAGCAGCGTGCACAGGCACAGCGCGAGGATCGTCAGCCCGGTGAATGTGACGAGGAAGCCGTTGCTCACCGACGCGGGGCGGTCGACCGAGATCCCTGCCGGCGCGCTGTCGACCGACCGGAAGTGGTCGGCGACGGCCACCGGCCGCCCCGCGCCCGGACCGGCGGGTGCCGGGCCCTGGGCGGGCTCCGCACCGGCGGGCCCCGCACCGGTCATCGCGGCGCGGCCGTCCGCGGCGGGCCGGTGGGCACCACCGCGCCGTCCGCATCGAGCGCGAAGCCGCCTCCGGCCGTGTCGGCCCGCACGCACTCCTGCCCGAAGTCGGGTGCCGGCACGCCGGCGGCCTCGCCCACCGGCTGGATCACCAGCCCCGGCACGCCCCCAGGACCGGTGGCGCACTGGGTGAGCACGCCGTCGGCGAACGAGGACAGGTCGAGTGCGGGCGCGCCTCCACGCACCGTCAGCCGCCCGTCGGCGAGCCGGGCGGGGGTGGCCGCGTCGGTGCTGCTGCCGAGCAGCACGAACGGCGCGCCCGCCGGCGGCTGCTCGCCCCACCGGAACGCCGGGGTGTACTGCGCCGGCGTGAAGGCCGCCAGCTCCGGCAGCGCCGCGGTGAGCAGGGCGCCGGTGCCGGCCGGGTCGGCGTCGGGCACGTAGACGTCGAAGCCGGGCGCCAGCGCGCGCGGCAGGCCGGCGAACCCGGGCGTCGCCGCGTCGCCGAGGTGCAGCGCCGAGGTCGCCAGCAGCTGGATCGGATAGCTGGTGACCCGCACCCCGCAGCCGCCCAGATCGCGGTCGCGGGTGACGGTGAGCACGAGCGTGTTGTCGAGGCGCTGCGCCTCGGGCGGCAGCGGGATCTCCACCGGCCCGGTGGTGTGCTCGAGCGCGCGGCTGTCGACGAGCTGCCCGTTGAGCTGCACGTTGAGGATCCAGGTGAGGTCGGGTGGCGACGCGGGCAGCTGGAACGCCGCGCGCACCGAGGCGGGCAGCCGGCCTCCGGGCAGGTCGGCGGCCGAGTACCCGACGTGCCAGGACCGGTTTTCGGTGATCGTCTGCTGGGACAGGTCGACGCCGAGCGCGCCCAGTGCCACGTCGTCTCCGGCAGGGCCGGCGAGGGGCACGGCCCGCGGGTCGCTCACGGCCGTGTCGGCGGACGCCAGCGCCGGGGTGGTGAGCAGCCCCGCGACGGCGGCCGCCTGCGGCTGCACGATGCCGACGACGGCCGCGTCGCCGATCGTCCCCGCCACGACCGAGTCCCCGCCGTCCTGGCCTGCGCCGTCCGAGGGGCCATGCCAGCCGAGGCCGCCGAGCGCATCCGCCGGCCCCACGAGGATCACGTCGCCCACGTCCGAGCCGGGCACCTCGCCGGTGACGGTGACGTCGTAGCCGTGCTGGGTCAGCGCGATGCCCAGCTGCGCGGCGGTGGTGCGCCAGGGATCGGACAGGTCGGCCGCGACGATGGTGAGGTGCCGGTCCCACGACGCCACCGCATCGCGCACGGTCCGCACCGGCCGGTCGAGGGCGGATTCGATCATCGTGTCGGGCGTCAGGTGCACCATCATTCCGGCCGAGTGATCGGGCATGCAGATGTCGCCGTGCAGCGTGCCCTGCACCGACACCCGCGCCCGCACCACGCCGTCCGCGACGAGGTCGGCCGGCACCGGGACGGTGGTGTCGAGGTCGCCCTCGCCTGTCGGGAGGGAGACCCGGTGCACCTGGCGCCCGCCCATCGTCACCGTGAGGAACACCGTGCTGTTCTCGGCCACCTCGGTGGTGCCGCGCAGCCGCAGGCGCGTCTCGCCCGGGCCGGCGTCGACAGGCAGGTCGACGGTGAAGCTCGTCGACGGCGACTCGTCCGTCAACCACGCCCCGCCGGTGGTGCCGAGCCCGGCGAGGGTCTTGGTGAAGTGCCGGTCGGCGGGCACGTGCAGGTCGTCTGTGTCGCCGCGGAACCAGTACGGGCGGGCGATGAGGAAACCCGCGAGCACGACGACCGCGACGGCCAGCACCACCCACGCGGTGATCGGCACCCGGCGGTGCTTCGTACGCCGGGCGCTGCCCCTACTCTCACGGTTGCCGGCCTGGTCGCCATGCGATTCGCTGTCGCCGGACCCTGGCGTGTGTCCATCGCCGGAACCGCGAGGGTGCCCCATGTCGTCGTCAGCCACGGCGGGCCTCCCTTACGGCCTCCGCGCGCTCGCGGTTCCA
>CAZDSL010000043.1:0-9381 GCA_964507655.1 uncultured Mycobacteriaceae bacterium
CCCAGGGCGGCGGCGACCGCCCGCTCCCAGCCCGGCTCCACCCGCATCCGTTCGGCCAGGGTGCCCAGCACGTCCGCCGCCGCGCCGGCGCCCGGCTGCGCGGCGCGCGCGAGCAGCCAGCCCGCGCCGTCCTTGCCTGCCAGGCTCATCTCCAGCGCCTCGATGCGGGCGCGCAGCGAGATCACCGCGCGGCTCGCCTCGCGCTCGCCCTCGCGCAGCTCGGCCGCGCGGGCGGCGGCGGCGTCGAATGCGGCCGCCGCGCGCTCATGCTGCGCGTCCAGCGCCGCCTCGTCGGCCTCGAGCGCGTCGACCTGCTCCTGCGCCTGCAGGAACTCCTGCTGCGCCGCGGCGGCCCGCTCGCGCGCCCCGGCCATCGCCTCGCCGAGGCGCGCGACGTCCGCGTCCACCGCCTCGGCCCTGCTGCGGAGCGTGTTCACCTCGCCCACCAGCCGCGCCAGGCCCTCGCGCCGATCGGCCACCGCGCGCACGGCAGCCACGTGCGCGCGCTCCGTCTCGGCGGCCACGGCCTCCCGCTCGCCCAGCACCTCGCGCGCACCCTCGAGCACCTCGGCGGCCGACTCGACCGCCTGCGCCAGCTCCTCCTCCTCGGCGGCCGCGCGCTCGGCGAGCCTCTCGAGCTCCTCGGGGTCGCGCCCCGGCGCCTGCTCCTGCTGCTGCGCGAGCCCCCGCGCCCGGTCGCCCGCGATCCGCACGGTGGCGTCGACCCGCTCCGCCAGCGCCGAGAGGCGGAACCAGGACTCCTGCGCCTCCTTGGCCTCGGGTTCGAGCCGCGCCAGCGCCGCCTCGTCGTCGGCCAGCCGCTCCGTCGCCTCCTCGAGCGCCGCCTGCACCGACTCGAGCTGCGCGCGCAGCTCCTCCTCCTGCTCACGCCCCTGCTCGAACTCGGCGCGGCGGGTGACGAGGTCGTCCGCCGCCAGGCGCAGGCGCGCGTCGCGCAGGTCGGCCTGCACCGTCTGCGCCCGCCGCGCCACCTCGGCCTGCCGGCCCAGCGGCTTGAGCTGGCGGCGCAGCTCGGTGGTGAGGTCGGTGAGGCGGCTGAGGTTGGCCTGCATCGCCTCGAGCTTGCGCACCGCCTTCTCCTTGCGGCGGCGGTGCTTGAGCACCCCGGCGGCCTCCTCGATGAAGGCACGGCGCTCCTCGGGACGCGATTCGAGGATCCCGGTGATGCGGCCCTGCCCCACGATGACGTGCATCTCGCGGCCGATGCCGCTGTCGCTGAGCAGCTCCTGGACGTCCATGAGCCGGCAGGACGCGCCGTTGATCTCGTACTCGCCACCGCCCTCGCGGTAGACGCGGCGGGTGATCGACACCTCGGAGTATTCGATGGGCAGGGCACCGTCGGCGTTGTCGATGGTGAGGGTGACCTCGGCGCGACCCAGCGGCGGGCGGCCCGCGGTGCCGGCGAAGATGACGTCGTCCATCTTGCCGCCGCGCAGCGCCTTGGCGCCCTGCTCCCCCATCACCCAGGTGAGCGCGTCGACCACGTTGGACTTGCCCGACCCGTTGGGGCCCACCACACAGGTGATGCCCGGCTCGAACCGCAGCGTGGTGGACGAGGCGAAGGACTTGAACCCTTTGAGCGTGAGGCTCTTCAGATGCATACGCCGCAGCTCCCGCGTCCCATGGGGCTAGAGGATACCGCCGCAGCGCGCCGCCGCAGCCGCGGCGCGCAGGGCCCAGACCTCAGGACCCGGCACTCAGCGTTCGACGAATCCCGAGGCCTCGCCGCGCGGCGGGCCCCACGAGGCCACCACCTTGTCGACCCGGCCGGGGGTGCCGCCCGACTCGAGCAGCTCCAGCAGGCGCGCGCACGCGTCGGCCGGCCCCTCCGCCACCACCAGCACCCGCTTGTCCGCGGTGTTGGTGGCGCTGCCGACCAGGCCCAGCTCGAGGGCCCGCGCCCGGGTCCACCAGCGGAAGCCCACCCCCTGCACGTGGCCGTGCACCCACGCGGTGAGCCGGGCCGGATCGGGCCGGGCGCCCGGCTCCGTCACGAGTCGACCTCGATATCGAGCCGCACCTCCGCGCCCCGCTTGATGGTGCGGCCCACGGTGCACACCTTGTCGATGGCCCGCTCCACCACCACCAGCAGGCGCTCCTGAGCGTCGGGGGCGAGCTCGCTGAGGTCGAGCTCGAGCGTCTCGTGCAGCACCGGGTACCACTCGTTGTCGCGGTCGGCCGCGCCCTCGACGCGCACGGTGGCGTCGTAGTCGTCCCCCAGGCGGCGCGAGAGCGGCAGGTCGGAGCTCATGGCACTGCACGCCGCCAGGGCGATCTTGAGCAGCTCGCCGGGCGTGAACACGCCGGGCACGGACTCGGAGCCGATCAGCACCTCCGCCCCGCGCGAGCTGCGGCCGGTGTATCGCCTGGTGCCGGTGCGCTCCACCCAGAGCTCGGTGTGCGCGGCGGCGGTCTGATCAGTCATGAGCGCGATTGTCCCATCGCCGCGACGCCGCGCGCACACCGCGGCGGGAGGCGGCAGGGGCACCCGCGTCCCTCGCCGCTGTAAGACCGGGAACTCGCTGGAGTCTCCGCAGTCTTGGGCGTGCAGGTCCTTCAGTGTCGCCATGTTCTCATCGGTGATCTCGAAGTCGACCCGCGCATTGGCGCGCATGTGCTCGGGGTTCGCCGTCTTCGGCTCTCCGTGCACGATCGGCGATTACGCCTCGACGAGGATCCCCCTGGACTCGCAGTAGGCGATCAGATCGCCGGGCGTGGTGCCCGCCGGCACGCGGATCACGGTGCCCGGCACCATGCTGACCGGTTCCTCACCCTCGGCCTGATGCCACCCGGAACCCGCTGCGCACAAAAGGATCCGGCCTCCCGCCGCCGGTGCCGCGGTGGACGTGCTCAGGTGATGCCGACGGTTTGCCCGCCGTCGACGACGAGGGCGTGGCCGGTGGTGAATCCGCCGAGGCCGGAGCAGAGCCACAGGGCTGCCGAGGCGATCTCCTCGGGTCTGCCCATACGGCCGATGGGCTCTTGGGCGATGACGCGCGCGCGGCCCTCTGGGGTTCCGCCGGAGAACCGGCCCATCATCGGGGTCTCGATGATGCCGGGGCAGATGGCGTTGATCCGGATTCCCTCGGGGGCGACCTCGAGGGCCGCGGATTTGGTCATGCCGACGACGCCGTGCTTGGTGGCGGCGTAGGCGGCCTGGCCGCTGATGCCGACGACGCCCGCACCCGAGGACAGGTTCACGATCGCCCCGCCCTCGCCGGAGCGACGGATCGCGGGGATCTCGTGCTTCATCGCCAGGAAGACGCCGGTGAGGTTCACAGCGACGATCCGGTTCCAGTCCTCCTCGGTGGTCTCGTCGAGCGGGGTCGGGGGCTGCTCGACGCCGGCGTTGTTGACGGCGAAGTCGAGCCGGCCGAGTTCGCGGACGGCCGAGGCGACCGCCTCAGCGATGGCCCTGCCGTCGGAGACGTCGGCGACGACGGTGTGGGCGCGTCGGCCGGTCTCGCGGACCAGACAGGCGGTCTCGTTCAGGTCGTCCTCGCCGATCGAGACCAAGGCAACGTCGGCCCCGGCCTCGGCGAAGGCCAGCGCGGTGGCGCGACCGATGCCCACCCCCGCTCCGGTGATGAGGGCGACCTTGTCGGCGAAGTCGGTGGTGACCATGGCGACGTCCTTTCGGTCGGGGCCGGCCTCGCTGCGGGTCCGGCCGGAGGGTGCGGTCAGAGGGTGAGCATGACCTTGATGGCGCTGCGCTCGGCCATCGCCGCGTACCCCTCGGCGGCGTCCTCCAGCGGGAGGGTGAGGTCGAAGACCTTGCCCGGGTCTATCGTCCGGTTCCAGATGAGCCGGATCAGCTCGGGCAGGTAGCGGCGCACTGGGGCGGGGCCGCCGTGCAGGTGGACCTCGGCGAAGAACACCTCGTCCATCGGCAGTGCGACGCCCTCGTGGGCGACGCCGACGAAGCCGATGTGACCGCCGCCGCGGGTGGAGCGGATGGCCTGCAGGAACGACTCCTCGGTGCCGACGGCCTCGATCACCGAGTGCGCTCCGAGGCCGTCGGTGAGTTCCTTGATCTTCGCGACCCCTTCGTCGCCGCGTTCCGCGACGATGTCGGTGGCACCGAACTCGCGGGCCAGTGCCTGGCGGTCGGCGTGGCGGGACATGGCGATGATCCGCTCGGCTCCGAGCTGCTTGGCGGCGAGCACGCCCATCAGTCCGACGGCGCCGTCGCCGACGACGGCGACGGTCTTGCCGGGTCCGGCCTGGGCGGCGTCGGCGGCGAACCAGCCGGTGCCGAGCACGTCGGAGGCCGCGAGCAGCGACGGGATCAGGTCGTCAGCGGGCCGGCCGGGCGTCGCGACGAGGGTGCCGTCGGCGTGGGGGATGCGGGCCATCTCGGCCTGGGTGCCGATGCCGCCGTGGACGAACTCTGCGTTGACGCACTTGGACGGGTACCCGGCGCGGCAAAGCTCGCAGGTGCCGTCGGAGATGACGAAGGAGCCGACGACGAAGTCGCCCGGCTTCACGGTCTTCACCGCCGAGCCGATCTGTTCGACGACACCGACGTATTCGTGGCCCATCAGCAGGTGGTCGGCGGGCTCGACTCCGCGGTAGGGCCACAGGTCGGACCCGCAGATGCAGGTCGCCGTCAGGCGGACCACGGCGTCGGTCGGTTCGAGGATCCGCGGGTCCTCCCGGTCGGTCACGTCGATCGTGCCGGGGGCCTCCATGATCACGGCGCGCATGCGTGCTCCTTCGCTGTCACCTGTTGGTCGGTCTCCCCCGATTTGACCATGCATCCAGAACCGGCGGGAGCCCTCGTGAATGGTGGTACCGGGAGGGACTCCCTGCGTTCAGTCTCGCCGTTTACCGTTGTGGATATGGACAATCGAGCCGAGGTCCGCGAGTTCCTGACCTCGCGGCGCGCGAAGGTCACCCCGGAGCAGGCCGGGCTGCCCGGGGGCCCGAACCGCAAGGTCACGGGCCTGCGCCGCACCGAGGTCGCGGTACTGGCAGGCATCAGCGTCGAGTACTACACCAAGCTCGAGCGCGGCCAGATCGGCGGCGCGTCCCCGGAGGTCCTCGACGCCCTGGCCAAAGCGCTGCAGCTCGGCGACGCCGAGCGCGCCCACCTGTTCGACCTGGCCCAGGCGGCCGGCCCGGTGGGGCGTCCGCCCAGGCGGCACGCTGCGAGGTGCTGGTCGCCTAGCCCCGGCCTGCAATGGGCTCTCAACGGCTTCACGGCCGGGCCGGCGTTCGTGCGCAACGGCCGGATGGACCTGCTCGCGGTGAACCCGCTGGCCCGCGCGTTCTACACCGAGCTGTACGACATGCCAGGCCAGGTGCCCAACATCGCCCGCCACGCCTTCCTCGACGAGCGCGCCTACCGGTTCTACCCCGATTGGGACGGCTTCGCCGACATCACCGTCGCGATCCTGCGCACCGAGGCCGCCCGCGACCCGCACAACAAGGAGCTGCGCGACCTCATCGGCGAGCTCTCCACCCGCAGCGACGAGTTCCGTCGCCGCTGGGGCAAGCACGACGTCCGCCACCACGGCTCCGGGTTCAAGACCTTCCGTCACCCTGTCGTCGGCGAGATGACCCTGGCCTACGAGGGCATGGACATGGAGGCCGAGCACGGCCTCACCTTCACCGTCTACACCGCCGAGCCGGGCTCGAAGTCGGAGGAGGCCATGCGGCTGCTCGCCTCCTGGACCACCGCCGAACGCCTCGACGCCGAGGACGCGCTCGACCGGGCCCCGGGCACTCGCAGCGGATGAGCACCGACAGGCCATCGAACCACCGTCGAAAGTGATCCCACCTATGAAGACAGTCCCCTTCGGAGCCACCGACCGGAAGGTGCCCAACGTCGTCGCCGGCATGATGCGCATCGCCGCCGACACCGACGGGCGGATCCGCGACCTCTACACGGCCGCGCGAGAAGCCGGGATCGACTTCTTCGACCACGCCGACCTGTACGGGTTCGACCACCCCGGCGGCGGCACCCACTACTGCGAACGACGATTCGCAGAGGCGCTGAAGCTGAGCCCGTCGGAGCGCGAGCAGATCGTCCTGCAGACCAAGACCGGCATCGTCGACGAGCCGTGGGGCTACGACCAGTCCTACGACCACATCGTCACTTCCGCCGAGGAATCGCTGACGGCGCTGGGCACCGACCACCTCGACGTGCTGCTGCTGCACCGCCCCGACGCGCTGGTCGAGCCCGAGGAGGTCGCCCGCGCCTTCGACCATCTCGAAGCCTCCGGCAAGGTCCGTGCCTTCGGCGTCTCCAACCACACCCCACGGCAGATCGACCTTCTCAAGACCGCGGTGGCCCAGCCGATCGTGGCGAACCAGGTGCAGCTGTCGATCACCCATTCCACCCTCATCACCCAGGGGCTGTCGTCGAACATGGCCGGGTTCGACGACTCGATCACCCGCGACGGCGGCGGCCTGGTCGACTACGCCCGCGTCAACAAGATCACCCTGCAGGCGTGGTCGCCGTTCCAGAAGGGCTTCCAGGACGGCGTGTTCTTCGACTCCCCCGACTACCCGGAGCTGAACGCCGAGCTGGAGCGGCTCGCGGCCGAGTACGGCGTGGAGCCGATCGCGATCGCGGTCGCCTGGATCACCCGCCACCCCGCCGGCATCCAGACGGTCCTCGGCACCACCACGCCGCAGCGGGTCGCCGACGCCGCCGCCGGCTCCGACCTGCCGCTGACCCGGTCCGAGTGGTACGGCCTCATCCAGGCCGCCGGCCACAACGTGCCATGACCATGCGGCCCGCCGCCACGCAGCCCCCGCGGCCGTCCACGCCCGCTACGGGTGCGCGGCGCCGCGCGGCCGCACTTGGCAGCGCGGGCACGAGTACGACGAGCGGTTCATGAAGCGCTCGCGCCGGATGGGTGCCCCGCACCGCGCGCAGGGCTCGCCCTCGCGGCCGTAGACATTGAGGCTCCGGGAGAAGTACCCGGACTCCCCGTTGACGTTGACGTACAGCGCGTCGAAGCTGGTGCCCCCCTGCGCCAGCGACTCCGCCAGCACCTCGCGCACGTGCCCCAGCAGCCGCCGCAGCGCGGGGCGGCTGAGCGCCTCGGCCGGGCGTTCCCCGTGGATGCCGGCGCGCCACAGCGCCTCGTCGGCGTAGATGTTGCCGACGCCCGACACCACCGTCTGGTCGAGCAGCAGCCGCTTGATGCCGGAGCGGCGGCGGCGCATGTCGGCGACCACCGCGGTGTGGTCGAAGAGCGGGTCGAGCGGATCGCGCGCGATGTGCGCGACCGGCGCGGGCACGACCGTGCCGTCGGCGTCGAGCAGCGGGGCCGGCATCCACCAGCCGAAGGTGCGCTGATCGACGAACTCCACCCGGACGGCGCCGGCGGGCGTGTCGACGGCCAGGCTCGCCCGCAGGTGCGGGTGCCGGCCGGCCACGGGAGCGCCGGTGCGCACCAGCATCTGCCCGCTCATGCCCAGGTGCACCGCGAGCGCGGACGTCGCGGGAGTTCCGGGGGCATCCGAGAGCGCCAGCCACAGGTACTTGCCGCGGCGGTCCACCGAGGCGACCTCACGGCCGACGAGTTCGTGCGCCAGCGCCGCAGTGCCCGGCTCGAAGCGCCGGGCCGTGCGCGCGGAGAGCACCTCGGCCGCGGTGATGCGCCCGCCCGCCACATGTGCGGCGAGGCCGCGGCGCACCACCTCGACCTCGGGCAGCTCAGGCACCGGCCTCCTCGGCCGAGCCGGCCGCGTCCGGGAACTGCGCGGTGATCGCGTTCCACGCCTGCGCCGCCGCCTGCTGCTCGGCGAACTTCTTGGTGCGGCCCGTGCCGGTGCCGAACGGCCGCTCCGAGACGACCACGGTGGCGGTGAACACCCGCTCGTGGTCGGGCCCGGTGCCCTCGATGTCGTACCGCGGCACGCCCAGGCCCTTCTCGGCCGTCAGCTCCTGCAGGCTCGTCTTCCAGTCGAGGCCCGCCCCGAGCTGCGGGGCGCGGGTGAGCAGGTCGGCGAACAGCCGCAGGATCACCTCGCGCGTGGGCTCCAGACCGTGGTCGAGGTACAGGGCGCCGATCAGCGACTCCATGCCGTCGGCCAGGATGCTGGACTTGTCGCGTCCGCCGGTGAGTTCCTCGCCCTTGCCCAGACGCACGTACCGGCCGAGGCCGCCGGGGCCCAGGCCCCGCGCCACCTCGGCGAGCGCGTTCATGTTCACCACGCTCGCACGCAGCTTGGCCAGCTCGCCCTCCGGCCTGTCCGGGAAACTCCGGTACAGGTGCTCGGTGATCACCACGCCCAGCACCGAATCCCCGAGGAATTCGAGCCGCTCGTTGGTGGGCAGGCCGCCGTGCTCGTGCGCGTAGGAACGGTGCGTCAGCGCCAGCGTGAGCAGCTCACCGTCGACGTCGATGCCGACCGCAGCCAGAAGCGGACTGTGGTCGGCATCGTGGGTCGACGCCGCCTGCCGCGTCATACGGCCGCGGTGACCTGGCGTCCCTTGTACGTGCCGCACTCCGGGCATGCGGTGTGCGGCGGGATCTTGGCTCCGCAGCCACGGCCGGGGCAGGTCACCAGCGTGGGCGCGGAGGTCTTCCACTGGCTGCGACGCGACCGGGTGTTGGAACGCGACATCCTGCGCTTGGGAACGGCCACGACTAACTCTCCTCGGTTTGATGATCTGGGTCTTGCGGGGCCGCATCGCCCGGGGTTGCATGCCCGGCGCTCGCGTCCCTGTCCTCGTGCCGGCCCGCGTCACCGAACTTCACGGCGAGGGCGGCCCAGCGAGGATCCATTGTGTCATGCCCGTGCTCCGGACCGGCAATCGCCAGGTCGATTCCGCACACCGGGCACAGCCCCGGGCAGTCGTCGCGGCACAGAGGCTGCAGCGGAAGCAGCACTCCGAGCCCGTCGATCACCGACTGAGTGATATCCACCATGCCGTCCACGACGCGGGGGATCTCCTCCTCGTCGGTGGTCTCCTCGGTGGCGGTGTCGGGGAACGCGAACAGCTCGGTGAGCTCCAGGCGCACCGGCTCCTCGACCGGCTTCAGGCACCGCGAACACTCCCCCGTGGCCGTGGCCGTCACCGTGCCGGTGACGAGCACGCCCTCCATCACCGACTCCAGGCGGACGTCGATGTCCATCGGGGCGCCGGACTCCACCGCGATGAGGTCGAGGCCGAGCCGCTCGGGGGCGCGGACGGTGCGATGTGCGACGTCCATGCCGCCCGGCCTGCGGCCGAGCGGGCGCACGTCGAAGACGAACGGGCCGTCGTCCGGCGACCGGCCGCCGGCCGCGTGGGACTGAGAACTGCTGGGCACGTGCCTCTCCGTGGTCTGTGATGCGGGCTTGCTGAACTGCGGGGGTGCCGGATCGCGGGGTGCTGAACGCGGGCTGCGGGATGCT
>CAZDSL010000043.1:9481-12681 GCA_964507655.1 uncultured Mycobacteriaceae bacterium
ACCGCTGTCATATACACACCGCCGTCACATGCACACCGCAGGGCCGGGAGCCGGTGGCACCCAACCCTGCCATGCTACGCGACCCTCACCGCCGGGGCGAATACCCCGCCGCGCCGAAGTCGGGCCGGCCGGTGCTGCGCAGCTGCTGCCGCCCCCGCCCGACCGAACGCAGGGTGCCCGAGAGAAGGTCTTCGAACTCGGCGAGCTTGCCGTCGACGTACACGTCGCATTCGCCGCGGAGACGGTCGGCCTCCTCGTGGGCCTCGTCCACCAGCCGCGCGGCCTCCGCGTGCGCCTGCTGCACCACCTCGCTCTGCGAGACCAGGCGCTGCTGCTCGGCGGTGCCCTCGGCCACCGCGCGCTCGTAGGAGGCGTTGCCGGCCTCCATGATGCGGTCGGCCTCGGACCGGGCGCGGGCGGTGACGGCGTCGTACTCGCGGCGGCCGGCCTCGATGGTGCGGTCGGCGTCGGACTCGGCCTGGGCGACCAGCTCGGCTGCGTGGGCCTTGGCGTCCTCGACCATGCGGTCGGCCTGGTCCTTGGCGTCGGCGATCATGCGGTCGGCCTGGTCGCGGGCATCGGTGAGCGCCGTCTCGGCGTGCTCGTTGGCGCGGGCGATCATGTGGTCGGCGTTCTGCCGGGCCTCGCCGAGCATCGTGTCGCGACGGTCGAGCACGTCCTGCGCGTCATCGAGCTCGGGGGGCAGTGCCTCCTTGATGTCGTCGAGGAGATCCAGGACGTCCCCCCGCGGAACCACGCAGCCGGCCGTCATCGGCACGCCGCGCGACTCCTCCACGATCACGACCAGCTCGTCGAGCGCCTCGAATACCCGGTACACCCTTACCCCTTCTCTCGGACACCGCACGCTCGCACGGTCCTGCGTGCCTGACTCCAGTCTGCCCGCAGCGCGTGCCCGCCGCGCGGCCACGCGCCGGTGTGTCGCCGGTGGGCGCTCAGCGCCCGGAGGAACGCTCGGCGAGCCGCGCCCGCAGCGCCTCGTGCACGTGCGGCGGCAGCATGGGCGACACGTCGCCGCCGAACGCGGCGACCTCCTTGACCAGCGAGCTCGACAGGTGGCCGAAGTCGGGCGCGGCAGGCACGAAGAAGGTGTCGATGCCGGTGAGCGCCCGGTTCATCTGCGCCATCTGCAGCTCGTAGTCGAAATCGTTGGCGCCGCGCAGTCCCTTGACGATGGCCGTGACCCCGTTGGTGCGCGCGTACTCCACCAGGAGGCCGTGCCAGGAGTCGGCGCGCACGTTGGGCAGATCGGCGGCGGCGCTGCGGATCAGCTCGAGCCGCTCGTCGACGGTGAACATGCCCTGCTTGGACTTGTTCACCATCACCGTGACGACGACCTCGTCGAACTGCGCCGCCACGCGCCGGATGATGTCCAGATGGCCGTTCGTCACCGGATCGTAGGAACCGGGGCACACCGCGATGCTCATGAGCCCACACCGTAACAGGTGGCGATCTCGATCCTGGTCTCTCCGTAGCGTTTCACCGTGACCTCGCCGAACACCCCGGGCCACTCTGTGGCGGGACCGCGCGCCGAGCGCTCCACCACCACGTGCGCCTCGTCGGCGAGCCAACCGCCGTCGACGAGGGAGGCGAGCACCCCGGACACCTCGTCGTCGCCCACCGCGTACGGCGGGTCGATGAACACGAGCCCAAACCGGCGCGGCGGCGGCCCGGCGAGCACCGTCTCCACTCGGCCGCGCCGCACCCACACCCCGGCGAGCCCGGTGGCCGAGATGTTGGCGGCGATGACCGACGCGGCGCGGGCGCCCGACTCCACCAGCAGCGCCGCGGACGCCCCGCGCGAGACGGCCTCGAGCGCCAGCGCGCCCGAGCCCGCGTAGAGATCGAGCACCGCGAGATCGTCGAAGTCGATGCGCGCCTGCAGGGCGCTGAACAGCGCCTCGCGGACGCGGTCGGACGTGGGGCGGGTGCCGGCGTCGGGCACGGCGAGCCGCCGCCCGCGCGCGCTGCCGGTGATGATCCTGGTCAGGGCTCGATCACCGCCAGCAGGTCGCCGCCTTCGACCTGGGCCTCGCCGGCGATGGCGACCCGGCGCACGGTGCCGCCGATCGGGGCGGTGATGGCGGCCTCCATCTTCATCGCCTCGATGCTCGCCACCGGGTCGCCGGCCGCGACCCGGTCGCCCGCCGCGACGGACAGGGTGACGACGCCGGCGAACGGGGCCGGCACCTGGCCCGGGTCGGCGGAGTCGGCCTTCTCGGCGCGGGGGCGGGCGTCGGCCACCGACTGGTCGCGCACGTCCACCGGCCGCAGCTGCCCGTTGAGCGTGCACATGACCGTGCGCATGCCGCGCTCGTCGGGCTCGGAGATCGATTCGAGGCCCACGATCAGCGTCTTGCCCGGCTCGAGTTCGATGCGGTGCTCGACGCCGGGGGTGAGCCCGTAGAAGAATTCCGCCGACGGCAGCACCGAGGTGTCGCCGTAGCTGCCGCGGTGCTCGGCCAGGCCGCGGGCCGGGCCCGGGAACAACAGCTCGGACAGCAACGCGCGCCGCTGTGCGCCCGGCGCCTCGAGCGCCGCGGTCTGCGCGCCGGTGAGCGTCGCGGCGGCCGGGCGTTGCCGCCGGCCCGCGAGGACCTTCCCGCGCAGCGGCTCGGGCCAGCCGCCGGCGGGCTCGCCCAGCTCGCCGCGCAGAAACCCCGTCACCGAGTCGGGGATGTCGACCCGGCCCGGGTCGGCCGCGAACTGCTCGGCGGTGATCCCGGCCCCCACGAGCGAGAGGGCGAGGTCGCCGACCACCTTGGACGACGGGGTGACCTTGATCAAACGGCCGAGAACACGGTCTGCGCCCGCGTAGGCGTCCTCGATCTGCTCGAAGCGCTCGGCCAGGCCCAGGGCGGCGGCCTGGCTGCGCAGGTTCGACAGCTGCCCGCCGGGGATCTCGTGGGTGTACACGCGCCCCGTCGGCGCCCCGATGCCCTTCTCGAACGGGGCGTACAGGCCGCGCAGCGCCTCCCAGTACGGTTCGAGCGCGCACACCGCCGCCAGGTCCAGGCCCGTCTCATGGCCGGTGTGGGCGGTGGCCGCGACCAGCGCCGACAGCGGCGGCTGGCTGGTGGTGCCCGCCAGCGGCGCGGCCGCGCCGTCGACCGCCGAGGCCCCGGCCGCCGCCGCGGCCAGGTAGGTGGCGAGCTGCCCGCCGGCGGTGTCGTGCGTGTGCA
>CAZDSL010000044.1:0-12531 GCA_964507655.1 uncultured Mycobacteriaceae bacterium
AGCGGGAGAGCGGGCCGGGCGGGCAGGCGGGGACGGCGGCGATGCGGGTGGCGCGTGGCGCTTGGCGCTTCAGTTTGCGCGCGGTTCTGGAGTTCGCGAGCGGTTCTGCGGATGTGGGCGGCATTTCCCCTGGTAGCGATGCAGACCGGCTCGCGGACTGCGGGAGGCTGGCAGATCGGCTCGCGGATTGGGGGGGGGGCTGGCCGGCGTGCGCGTGGTTCGCCAGTTCGCGAGCGGTTCTGTAGTTCGCGAGCGGTTCCGCGGTTCGCGAGCGGTTCTGGAGTTCGCGAGCGGTTCTGCGGATGTGGGCGGCATTTCCCCTGGTAGCGATGCAGACCGGCTCGCGGACTGCGGGAGGCTGGCAGATCGGCTCGCGGATTGGGGGGCTGGCCGGCGTGCGCGTGGTTCGTCAGTTCGCGAGCGGTTCCGCGGTTCGCGAGCGGTTCTTCAGTTCGCGAGCGGTTCTGCGGATGTGGGCGGTGTTTTCCCTGGTGGCCGTGCAGATCGGCTCGCGGACTGCGGCACCCCGGCAGACCGGCTCGCGGACTGCGGCACCCCGGCAGACCGGCTCGCGGAATAAGGCGCCCACACCCCGGGCCAGCATCCGGAGGCCCGCCCCCGACCACCCGGCCCCCACCCCCGGATCAGGCGGCGGGCGGGCCGCCGATGCGACCGAGCACGGCCTCGTGCAGCAGGCCGTTGGTGGCCACGGCGCTGCCGCCGGCCGGGCCGGGGGTGCCGTCGAGGGCGGTGAAGGTGCCGCCCGCCTCCCGCACGAGCACGTCGAGGGCGGCGAGGTCCCACAGCGACACCTCGGGCTCGGCGGCGATGTCCACCGCGCCCTCGGCCACGAGGCAATAGGAGAGGAAGTCGCCGTACCCCCGCAGCCGCCACACGTCGTCGGTGAGGGCGATCAGGTCGTCGCGGCGCCCGCGCTCCCGCCAGCCCGACAGGCTCGACACCGACAGGCTGGCGGCCGCCAGGTCGCGCACGCCCGACACGTGCAGGCGCCGGGGCAGGCCGCCCTCGAAGGTGCTGTAGGCGCCGTCGCCGGCGGTGGCCCACCAGCGGCGGGAGAGGGCTGGCGCGCTCACCATGCCGAGCACGGGCGCGCCGTCGTCGAACAGGGCGATGAGCGTGGCCCACACCGGCACGCCGCGCACGAAGTTCTTGGTGCCGTCGATGGGGTCGACCACCCACTGCCGCCCTGCCGCCGCGGGCTCGCCGCCGAACTCCTCGCCCAGGACCGTGTCGTCGGGCCGCTCGATTTCGAGGATGTCGCGGATGATGCGCTCGACGGCCAGGTCGGCATCCGTCACCGGGGTCATGTCGGGCTTGTCGTCCACGCGCAGGTCGGCGGAGCGGAAGCGCTTGCCGGTGATGGAATCGGCGCGATTGGCCAGGCGGAGCGCGAGGTCGAGGTCGGCGGCGTACATGCGGATGACCGTACCGCGAGGCCGTGCCGCCGCGGGGCGGTGCGCGCACCGCGGCGGCGCGCCGAACGGCGGGGGCGGCAACGGGTAGCCTTGATGACCGTGCAACCCGACGTTTCCGCAGACCTGGCCGACCTCGAGACCACCCTCACGACGGTCGAGCGCGTGCTCGACATCGACGAGCTCGCCCGCCGCATCGACGAGCTCGAGCACCAGGCGGCCGATCCCGACCTGTGGAACGACCAGGACCACGCCCAGAAGGTGACCAGCGAGCTCTCCTACGCGCAGAGCACGCTGCGGCGCGCGCGCGATCTGCGCTCCCGGCTCGACGACCTGCCCGTCCTCTACGAGCTGGCGGATGAGGAGGAGGGCGACGCCGCCCGGGCCGCCCGCGAGGACGCCGACGCCGACCGCGCGCAGCTGCGTGCCGACATCGAGGCGATGGAGGTGCGCACGCTGCTCTCGGGCGAGTACGACCCGCGCGAGGCGGTGGTGAACATCCGCTCGGGCGCCGGCGGGGTGGACGCCGCCGACTTCGCCGAGATGCTCATGCGCATGTACGTGCGCTGGGCGGAGAAGCACGGCCACAAGGTGGAGGTGTACGACACTTCCTACGCCGAGGAGGCCGGCATCAAGAGCGCCACCTTCGCGGTGAAGGACCCGTACATGTACGGCACGCTCTCGGTGGAGCAGGGCACCCACCGGCTGGTGCGGATCAGCCCGTTCGACAACCAGGGCCGGCGGCAGACGTCCTTCGCCGAGGTGGAGGTGCTGCCCGTGGTGGAGACCACCGACAGCATCGACGTGCCCGAATCGGACGTGCGCGTCGACGTCTACCGCTCGTCGGGCCCCGGCGGCCAGTCGGTCAACACCACCGACTCGGCGGTGCGGCTCACGCACATCCCCACCGGCATCGTGGTCACCTGCCAGAACGAGAAGTCGCAGCTGCAGAACAAGGTCGCGGCCATGAAGGTGCTGCAGGCCAAGCTGCTCGAGCGCAAGCGGCAGGAGGAGAAGGCCGCGATGGACGAGCTGGGCGCCGGCGGCAACGCCTCGTGGGGCAACCAGATGCGCTCGTACGTGCTGCACCCGTACCAGATGGTCAAGGATCTGCGCACCGAGTACGAGGTGAACAACCCGCAGTCGGTGCTCGACGGCGAGATCGACGGGTTCATCGAGGCGGGGATCCGCTGGCGCATGCGCGGCGACGAGGACTGACCTCCGCCCCCGCGCGCGGCGGGCGGCCGGGTGCCGGGTCGTGGCTACACTGGCTCACCGTGATCCGTCTCGTGAATGTCTCGAAGTCGTACAAGACGTCCACCCGGCCGGCGCTGGACAAGGTGAACGTCGAGGTCGGCAAGGGGGAGTTCGCCTTCCTCATCGGCCCGTCCGGCTCGGGCAAGTCGACGTTCCTCAAGCTGCTGCTCAAGGACGAGACGCCCAGCAGCGGCGACGTCTTCGTCGGCGATATCCGCGTGAACAAGCTGCCGGCCCGCAAGGTGCCGCAGCTGCGGCAGACGCTCGGCTGCGTGTTCCAGGACTTCCGCCTGCTGCAGCAGAAGTCGGTGTACGACAACGTCGCGTTCGCGCTCGAGGTGATCGGCAAGCGCGAGGACAACATCAAGCGCGTGGTGCCCGAGGTGCTCGACATGGTGGGCCTCGCCGGCAAGGCGCAGCGGCTGCCGCACGAGCTCTCCGGCGGCGAGCAGCAGCGCGTGGCCATCGCCCGCGCGTTCGTCAACCGGCCGCTGCTGCTGCTGGCCGACGAGCCCACCGGCAACCTCGACCCCGACACCTCCGGCGGCATCATGCTGCTGCTCGACAAGATCAACCGCACCGGGACCACGGTGCTCATGGCCACGCACGACCACGAGATCGTCGACTCGATGCGCCGCCGGGTGGTGGAGCTGCATCTGGGCAAGGTGGTGCGCGACGAGGAGAGGGGCGTGTACGGCGTGGGCAGGTGAGCCGCCCGCACGTCCGCCGCCCCATCGTCGTACGAATCGGAGACCCCACAGACCCATGCGCGCGAAATTCGTCTTCACCGAGGTGCTTCAGGGCCTTCGGCGCAACATCACCATGACCGTGGCCATGATCATCACCACCGCCATCTCCATCGGGCTGCTCGGCAGCGGCCTGCTCGTGGTGAAGATGAGCCACGCCACCGAGCAGATCTACCTCTCCCGCGTCGAGGTCGAGGTGTTCCTCACCGACGACGTCTCCACCAACGACCCCGACTGCACCCAGGCCACCTGCATGCAGCTGCGCAAGGATCTGGCGGAGGCGGCGGGCCGGCCGTCGGTGACGTTCGTCAGCCGCGACGACGCCTACAAGATCTATCAACAGCAGTTCGCCTCCGACCCCGACATGCTCTCGCTGGTGCGGCCCGAGGCGCTGCCTGCGTCGTTCAAGGTCAAGGTGGACGACCAGTCGCTCTTCGGCAAGATCGACAAGGAGTTCACCGGCCGCACGGGCGTGCAGCGGGTGCGCACCCAGGCCGACCTGGTCGACCGCCTGTTCTCGGTGCTCAACGGCATCCGCAACGCCGCGTTCGCCGTGGCGCTGGTGCAGGGCGTGGGCGCCGTGCTGCTGATCGCGAACATGATCCAGATCGCCGCGTTCTCGCGCCGCACCGAGGTGGGCATCATGCGTCTCGTCGGCGCGTCGCGCTGGTATACGCAGCTGCCCTTCCTGCTCGAGGTGGTGGCGGCCGCGGTGGTGGGCTCGCTGCTGGCGGTGGCGGGCCTGTTCGCGGCGAACAACCTGTTCATCAAGGACGTATTGTCGGATCTGTACAGCTCCAACATCATCGCGCCCATCACCGACGCCGACATCGGCCTCGTGGCGCCCGCGCTGGTGGCGGTGAGCATCGTCCTCGCCGCGGTGACGGGGTGGGTCACGCTGCGGCTGTACGTGCGGGAATGAGCACCCGGCGCGCGCGGTGTCGCATCCCGCGCGCGCCGCACGGAGGCCCGGTGCGGGCGTGAGGCAGGGGAACTGACGATGGCGAAGAAGGGCAAGGGCGGCGGCAAGAAGGCCGCGGCCGGAGGTCCCGACGGCAAGAGGGTGATCGCCACCAACCGCCGCGCGCGGCACAACTACGCGATCCTCGAGACGTACGAGGCGGGCGTGGCGCTGGTGGGCACCGAGGTGAAGAGCCTGCGCGAGGGCAAGGCGTCGCTGGTCGACGCGTTCGCGACCGTCGACGACGGCGAGGTGTGGCTGCGCGGCCTGCACATCCCGGAGTATTCGCACGGCACGTGGACCAACCATGCGCCCAAGCGCGTGCGCAAGCTGCTGCTGCACCGCCGGCAGATCGAGACGCTCATCGGCAAGACGCAGGAGGGCAGCCTCACGCTGGTGCCGATGTCGATGTACTTCCTGGGCGGCAAGGTGAAGGTGGAGCTGGCGCTCGCGCGCGGCAAGCAGCTGCACGACAAGCGCCAGGACATCCGCCGCCGCACCGCCGAACGCGAAGTGACCCGCGAGCTCGGCCGGCGCATCAAGGGGATGCGCGGCTGAGCCCGCGGGCCACGGCCGGTGCGGGGGAGGGTCAGCCCACCAGCGCCGGCTCGCGTTCGGCGGGGGCCGCGTCGGCCGCCGGCGCGACGGCCTTCGTGCGGCGGCGTAGCTGCACCAGCGCCAGCAGCACCGCGGTGACGGCCAGCCACCCGAACAGGATCAGCAGCCCGTGGCCCAGCCCGGTGCCGCCGAAGTAGATCACCGACTGCATCGACTGCACGGCGCCCGAGCCGATCCAGAACGAGTGGATGGCCTCCCAGGCCGCGGGCAGCATCGACGGCGCGATCGCCCCGCCCGCCGACGGGAAGTTCATGAAGATCGCCACCATCATCACCGCCATGATCGCGGCCTGGCCGAGCAGCTTGTTGAGCAGCACGGCCACGAGCCCGATGGTGAACGTGTAGAGGACGCCCACCAGGAGCATCACGGTGAGGCCCGCGGCGGTGGCGCCGAAGGTGCCGGTGAAGATCGACGCCACCCCGAAGGCGATCAGGGTCAGGCCCACCGACATGACGCCGAGGATGCCGAGCATGCGGCGCAGCGGCATGCCGGGGGCGAGCTGCGCCAGCACCGTCACCGTGAGGTAGCCGGCGATCGAGCAGATGATCACGAAGTAGAACAGGCCCATGCCGGTGGCGTCGCCGCCGGTGAGCGGCGCGATGTCGGCCACCTCCACGGTGGTCCCCGCCTGCTGCGCCAGCGGCTGGGCGACGCCCTCGACCACCTGCGCGACGGAGGCGCCGGCACCCGAGGCGACGTGCACCGTCATCGGGCTGCCCAGCTCGATGACGCCCTGGACGTCGCGGGCGGCCAGCCCGTCGAGGGCGCCGCCGAGGTCGGTCGTCGCGGTGACGTCGAAGGAGCCGGGTGAGGCCTGTTCGATCCCGGTGGCGACGGCGGCCGCCTGCTGCTGCGGGCCGACGATGCTCAGCCGCATGTCGTGCGGCGTCGGATTGTGGAACGCACTGATGTAGCACAGCGCGAACATCACGACGAAGAAGACGGGGAAGACCATCGCCTTGGCGATGGTGCCGAGGCTCACGGGGGCGGGTGCCGCCGCCTCGTGCCGGGGCTGGTGCTCGTGGCCGACGGTGGCGGCGGGCGCCACCGCGGCTATATCGCCGGCGAGTGCGTCTTCGTACTCGCCGCGTCCGTGGTCAGTGCTCATGCGTGTGATCCCTCGGGGTGTGGGTCGCGGTGGAACGGACCGGTTCGGGTCCGACCGGACCAGTCAACGCTGTTGACAAGGGTCTGTCAACGATGTTGACCGTGAGTATCGACACTGGCGGCGGGGGAATACGGCGCGCGAGGGGTGCGGCCACGGCGTACCGGCGGCGCCGGGATCGGCCCCGCGGCCGGCGGGGTGCGCGGGGATGAAAACGGCGGGGTCAGGCGTTAGACTGTGGTGTCCGCGCATGAGGCGCGGAGAAAGGGGCTGAACGGTTTCGACTGCGTGAGTAGATCCAAGGGAAGCGTGCCGGTGCAGGCAGGAGACCACCGTAAGCGTCGCTGCAACTTATAAGTGCCAACTCCAAGAGCACTGACTTCGCGCTCGCTGCCTGAGCAGTAGCGTGAGTCTGTCAGCCCGGGAACGCCCTCGGCCCGGTCACTGACATCAGCTAGAGGGCTTACCGTCGCAATCGGCCGCGGAGACCGACGGGACACCTTTCAGCGGCTGGGGTCGTCATCCGGACGTGTCCGCGAGATCCGGAGACCCGAGTAGAGGCATAGCGGACTGCGCACGGAGAAGCCTCGGTGAAGCCGCGGAGGACCCGGGTTCGATTCCCGGCAGCTCCACTCAACCCCAGAGCCCCGGCGGGCCCCGCCCGCCGGGGCTCTCGCCGTGGGCGGCACCGGCCGCCCCGCACCTGCGTTCCGGCATCGCCGGCGAGGAGGATCATGAGCGAGCGGATCGCCGACGCGCGCCGCGACGGCGCGGGCGCGCCGCCGCAGCGGCCCACACCCTGGGTGGCGGTGGTGGCGTTGGCGCTGGGCATCTTCGTGATGATCACGATCGAAGAGCTGCCCATCGGCGTGCTCACGCTCGTCTCGGACGACCTGGCCGTCTCCGACGGGGCGGTGGGCCTGGCCGTCACCGTGCCGGGCATCGTGGCGGGCCTGGTCGCCGTGCTCACGCCCACGCTCATCCGCACCCTCGACCGGCGCCTGGCGCTGGTGATCGCGCTGCTGCTGGTGTTCGCCTCCGCCGGCGCCTCGGCGCTCTCGCAGGGGCTCGCGGGCCTGCTCGCCTCGCGGCTGCTGGCCGGCCTTGCGATCGGGGTGTTCTGGGCCCTGCTGGGGGTGGTGGCGGCACGGATCGCGCATCCCGACGACGTCGCCAAGGCGCTCACGGTGGCGTTCGGCGGCGCGGCGGCCGCCGTCGTGATGGGGGTGCCCATCGCGTCGTGGGTGGGCTCCGCCGTGGGGTGGCGCTGGGCGTTCGTGCTGGTGGGAGGCATGGGCCTCGTGGTGGCCGCGGTGCTCGCCGTGCTGCTGCCGCGGGTGACGGTGGACGAGCGCTCGTCGCTGCGGCAGATCGGGGCGGCGTGGCGGCTCCCCACGGTGCGCCTCGGCGTGCTGGTGACGCTGGTGCTGGTCACGGCCCACTTCCTGGCCTACACCTACGCCAGCCCTCTGCTGCAGGACCTCGCGCGCATCGACGCCGCCGACGTGTCGGTGATGCTGTTCGTGTTCGGCGGGGCCGGACTGGTGGGCAACTTCGGCTCGGGGCCGCTGCTGCGCCGCTCGCCCCGCGCCGCGATCGTCGCGCTGCCGCTGGGCGTGCTCGTCGCGGTGGGGGTGCTGGGCCTGCTCGCGCACGGCCCCGCGGCCGGCGCCGGGGCGATGGCCCTGTGGGGCGTGTTCGGCGGGGCCATCGGCGTGGTCACGCAGGCGTGGATCCTGCACGCCGCCGGCCGCCTGGCCGAGCCGGCCACCGCGCTCAACAGCGGCGCATTCAACACTGCCATCGCGCTGGGCGCCTTTCTCGGCGGCCGGGCGTTCGACGGCGGCGGCTCGGCGGCGGTCATCGCGGCCTCCGCGGCGGGAATGGCGGTGGCGGCGCTGCTGGCGGTGGCGGCCGGGGTACGAGACCGCCGGAGCCCGGCTCGCGGCTGACCCCGGCCCGCGCCCGCCATGGCGGGGCCGCGCCGCGTGGTCAGGCGACGCCCGCGACGGTGAGCACCACCAGCGCCACGTTGAGCGCCACGATCACCGCGGCCGTGCCCCACGCGGCCGCGCGCACGGGGATGCTGTTGCGGTGGCGGCCCATCACCTCGCGCCGCGAGGTGTACCGCACCAGCGGGACCAGCGCGAACGGGATGCAGAAGCTCAGCACCACCTGGCTGACGATGAGCGCGAAGGTGGGGTCGGCGCCGGCGGCGAGCAGGGCGACGGCGGGGACCAGCGTGACGACGCGGCGGGCGAGCAGCGGGATCCGCAGGTGCAGCAGGCCCGCCATGATCTCGGCGCCCGCGGCCGAGCCCACCGAGGTGGAGGCGAGGCCCGAGAACAGCAGCCCCACGGCGAACACGGCGCCCACCGCCGGCCCCAGCGCCGACTCGATGGCGTGGTGCGCGCCCTCGATGGTGTCGGTGCCGGGCACCCCGTGCAGGGCGGCCGCCGCGAGAACCAGCAGAGCGATGTTGACGCCGCCGGCGATGACGAGGGCGAGGGCGACGTCCCACTTGGTGGCGCGCAGCAGGCGGCGCAGCGCGCCCTCGCGGCCGCCGGTGTGCCCGGCGTCGTCCGGTGCGGGCTCGGCGGCGCGGGCCAGGGCGGCCCGGTGGCGGTCGCGCGCCAGCGCGGAGTGCACGTAGATCGCGTGGGGCATCACGGTGGCGCCGAGCATGCCCGCGGCGAGCAGCAGCGTCTCGGTGCCGGCGAAGCGGGGGACGACCCCGCCCAGCAGGGCCGTGGGCGAGACGTCGACGAACAGCAGCCCGCAGGTGAAGCCGATCGTGATGACGGCGAGCAGGCCGATCACGAGCAGCTCGAACCGGTGCTGGCCGCGTCGGTCGCCCACCGCCAGCAGGACGGTGGAGACGGCGCCGGTGATGAGGCCGCCCACCGGCAGGGGCAGCCCGAAGAGCAGGTGCAGCGCGATGGCGCCGCCGATCACCTCGGCCACGTCGGTGGCGACGGCCGCCACCTCGGCCTGCACCCAGAAGGCGCGCCGGGCGGGCCGGCCCAGGCGCGCGCCCAGCGTCTCCGACAGCGAGCGGCCGGTGACCAGGCCGAGCTTGGCGGACAGGTACTGGATGAGCACGGCCATCGCGTTGGCGAGCACGAGAACCCACAGCAGCAGGTAGCCGAACCGCGAGCCGGCTGTGATGTTCGCCGCGACGTTGCCGGGGTCGACGTACGCGACGGCGGCGACGAAGGCGGGGCCCATGAGCAGCGCGGCCCGGGCGGTGGGCCGGCGGCGCGGCGGGCGCCCGGCACCGGCGGTGCGTGCTGCGTCCGGTGCGTCGCGCTGCGCTGTGCGGCGTCCGGTGGAGATCGTCATTCGCGCTGCTCCTGGCGGCGGTGGTGCGGTGTGCGGCGGCGGTGTGGCGGGCGTGCGGACCAATAAGTTCGTAGATACGAAATCCGGTGCTGGGACCACCGTAACACCGTGCGCCGCCCGTCTGAAGGGGGCCGCGGCGGCGTCCTGGCGCGCCCTGCGCGCGGCGCCGCCGGGGGTCCGGCCCGATCGCAGGGTTCTGTGCGGCGGTGCAAAGCGGGCCCGACCGGTATCCTCGGCCGCGTGTGGAAACCGATCGTGAGTCTGCTCGCTCGTCTGGGCCTGGCGGCGGTGATGCTGGCCTCGGGGTGGGCGAAGGCCGCGGACGTGCATCAGTCGATGGAGGCCGTGGACGCCTACCGCCTGCTGCCGGATTCCATGGTCCGCGCCGTCGCCATCGGCCTGCCGGCGCTGGAGCTGGCGCTGGGCCTGCTGCTCATCCTCGGGCTGGGCGTGCGCTGGACCGCCACGGTGTCGGCCGTGCTGCTGGTGGTGTTCATCGGCGGCGTCGCGTCGGCCTGGGCGCGCGGGCTGCAGATCGATTGCGGTTGCTTCGGCGGCGGCGGCGAGGACACCTCCGTCGACTGGACCGACTACGCCACCGAGATCCTGCGCGACATCGGCTTCCTGATCCTCGCCGCCTGGCTGATCGTGTGGCCGCGCAGCCCGCTGGCGCTGGGCATCGGCTCGCGGGCCTCCCTGCGCTCGGGCGGTGGAGATGATTCCGGCGGCGAGGACCCCGACGGCGGCGAAGACTCCGGCGGCGGCGAGGACCCCGCCGGCGGCCGCGCTCCCCGCCGCGGCGGTGCGCAGGGCCAGGCGGAAGCGTCCGCGCCCCGGTGACGCCCCGGCCCGCCCGCGCCCCCGGACACCCGAACGAGCAGATCGCGCCGCACCCGCGGCGGGGATGCCCGATGAGAAGGATGGTTGAACCAAGGTGAGCTCCAAGAAACCACCGAAGAAGTACAACGCCGCGAAGCTGGGGAACAAGCGCAACGACGCGCTCCTCACCTACGTCCTCGGCGGCGTCGCGATCGTGGCGATCGTGGTGCTGATCGTGATCTTCGTGGTCTTGCCGAACACCAAGGACACCGAGGTCCAGGCCGAGGGGTACGGATCGGTGCAGGCGGGCACGCCCGTGCAGGTGATCGATTCGGGCGGCGTGCTGCTGGGCAGCCCCGACGCCAAGGTCACCATCGACGCGTACGAGGACTTCATGTGCCCGGCGTGCGCGATGTTCGAGCACCAGTTCGGTGGCGCGGTGAATCAGGCCATCGACAACGGCACCCTCGCCGTGCGCTACCACATGCTCGATTTCCTCAACAAGTACTCGCACAGCGGCGACTACTCCACCCGCGCGGCCGGCGCGGCGCTGTGCGTGGCCGACACGGGCGACGGCGCGCTGTTCTCCAAGTTCCACAGCGCCCTGTTCCAGGACGGGGTGAAGCCGGAGGAGAACGGCGCCACCGACCTGAGCAACGGGCAGCTGGCAGACGTGGCCAAGCAGGTCGGCGCCGACGACTCGGTGACGTCCTGCATCTCCGACGGCGCCAAGGTCGACGCCGCCAAGCAGGGCGCGCAGGCGTCCATGCAGGACCTGTCGGACAAGAGCGGCGGCCAGGTGAGCACGCCGACCGTCTTCAACGGCACGCAGAAGGTGGACATCACCAAGTCCGACTGGATCCAGCAGATCACCGGCCAGTGATCCCGTCCGCCCCCGGCGACGCGCCCGGGGGCGGGGCACCGGACGGCACGGCGGCCCCGCCGCATCCCCCGCGGATGCGGCGGGGCCGCCGTGTTCTGCGCTGCTATCCCTCGCGCAGCGGGCCCGTGCGTGCAAGGGTTGGAGGGGCGGGCGCGGCGGACGCGCCGGCCTTGCGGAGAGGAGTCGGTGTGCGCGGGGTGCGGGCGACGCGGGGCGCGGCGGCGATGGCGGTGGCGGTGCTGGCGGGCGGCGTGCTCGCGGCGTGCGGCGGGTCGGGCGGGGAGGTGCAGTCCGAGGCCGCGACGGCCACCGCAGCCACCACCGCGGCGGCCGCCACCACGACCGGCGACGTGCCGGCGCTGGCGCATCGGGACATCCCGTCGGTGGTGGGGGTACCGGTGTCGGTGGGCGCCGACGGCGCCGTGGCGCTGGGCTCGCCCGTGGCGCCGGTGGTGCTCGACGAGTACGAGGACTACCTGTGCGAGGCGTGCGGGCAGTTCACCCGCCTCTACGACCAGGAGGTGTACTCGGCGATCACCGGCCACCAGGTGCTGGTGCGGTACCACCCCATCACCCTGCTCGACGGCAAGTCGCCGTCGAAGGACTACTCCACCCGCGCCACGGCGGCGGCGCGCTGCGTGGCCATCACCGGCGATGCGATGGCGTACTCGACGTTCCGTGACGCGCTCTTCCGCGACGGCGTGCAGCCGGCCGAGGGCGGCGCGACCGATTACAGCGACGCCCAGCTGGCGCAGATCGCGCGCGAGGCGGGCGCCGACGGGGCGGCGCTGGCCTGCATCACCGCGGGGGCCCAGCAGGCCGCTGCCGCCCAGGCGGCCGAGGCGTCGCGGGCGTCGCTGGGGGCGCTCTCGGGCGGGCAGGCCGTGACGCCGTCGGTGTACCACGGGGCCGATGAGGCGAAGATCTCCAAGTCGGGGTGGCTCGCCGATCTGCTCCCCGCCGGCACCGTCGCGCCCTCGCCGGCCCCTACCACCGGGGGCCGGTAGGACGCCGAACAGGCGATTTGGTTCCCGTCGCGGGGATCGTGTACCTTTGCTGAGGCAGCGCGGAGAACATCCGCGAGGCACCAGGCCGGTACCGGCCCGCTCGGAGCACACTCCGCGGGCAGGCTACAATGGTCGAGGCGGCAGAGATGCTGCACGGGGCTATGGCGCAGCTGGTAGCGCACCACACTGGCAGTGTGGGGGTCAGGGGTTCGAGTCCCCTTAGCTCCACAATCGAATACGCGAGGACGACCCCGCCGGGTTCCGGCGGGGTCGTCCTCGCGTGCTGCCGCGGGTGTGGGCTGCGTGCCGCCGGCGGCGCGGCCTGCGTGCGCGCCGCGGTCAGAACCCGAACACGCCGCC
>CAZDSL010000045.1:0-12497 GCA_964507655.1 uncultured Mycobacteriaceae bacterium
AGGACACGGGCGCCAAGATGCTCCACCTCGCGCCGCACACGTCGTCGAACATCGTGAGCAAGTCGGTCTCGCGCAGCGGCGGGCGTTCCTCGTACCGCGGGCTGGTGCAGGTCAACAAGGGCGCCTACGGGTCGCGCTCCAACGTCGAGTGCGACGCGCTGCTGGTCGACCAGATCAGCCGCTCCGACACCTACCCCTACAACGACATCCGCGAGGACGAGGTGACGATGGGCCACGAGGCCACCGTCTCCAAGGTCAGCGACGACCAGCTCTTCTACCTGATGAGCCGCGGCATGTCCGAGGAGGAGGCCATGTCCATGGTGGTGCGCGGCTTCGTCGAGCCCATCGCCAAGGAGCTCCCCATGGAGTACGCGCTGGAGCTCAATCGACTCATCGAACTGCAGATGGAAGGGGCAGTGGGCTAGTGGCAACGACGCAGCAGTCGCAGGGGGATCCCGCCGGCGGCGCCACGGGCGTGCGCGGGGCGGTGCTGGGCGAGAACCCCGTCGTCATCCCCGCCTCCAACAAGGGCGAGGTCTTCACCTCGTTCGACGTCGACGCCTTCGAGGTGCCCACGGGCCGCGACGAGGCCTGGAAGTTCACGCCCATGCGCCGGCTCCGCGGCCTGCACGACGGCACCGCCGTCGCCGACGGCCGCCCCACCGTCGCGGTGTCGGGCCAGGACGGGGCCGCCGGCGTCACGGTCGAGACGGTCGGCCGCGACGATGCCCGGCTCGGCCGGGCCGGCGCGCCCGCCGACCGCGTGGCCGCGCAGGCCTACAGCGGCTTCGCCGAGGCCACCGTGGTCACGGTGGCGCCCGAGGCGGAGATCGCCGAGCCGCTGGTGATCACGGTGACGGGCCCCGGCTCGGGCAAGACGGCCTACGGGCACCTGCAGATCGACGCCGGCCGCCACGCGAAGGCCGTCGCCGTGCTCGATCAGCGGGGCGCCGGCACCTACGCGGAGAACATCGAGGTGCTGGTGGGCGACGGCGCCGACCTCACCGTGGTGAGCATCCAGGACTGGGCCGACGACGCGGTGCACGTGGGCGCGCACCACCTCAAGCTGGGCCGCGACGCGAAGCTCACCCACGTGGTGGTCACCCTCAGCGGCGACTTCGTGCGGATCACGCCCACCGTGGAGTACGCGGGGCCGGGCGGCTCCGCCGACCTGTGGGGCGTGTACTTCGCCGACGACGGCCAGCACTTCGAGCAGCGCCTGCTGGTCGACCACACGCAGCCGTACTGCCGCTCCAACGTGGTCTACAAGGGCGCGCTGCAGGGCGACCCGGCCTCGAAGAAGCCCGACGCGCACACCGCGTGGGTGGGCGACGTCCTCATCCGCGCCGCGGCCGAGGGCACCGACACCTACGAGCTCAACCGCAACCTGGTCCTCACCGACGGGGCGCGGGCCGATTCGGTGCCCAACCTCGAGATCGAGACGGGCGAGATCCGCCGCGCCGGCCACGCCAGCACCACGGGCCGCTTCGACGACGAGCAGCTGTTCTACCTGCGTTCGCGCGGCATCCCCGAGGCCGAGGCGCGCCGCCTGGTGGTGCGGGGCTTCTTCCACGAGGTCATCGACCGCATCCCGGTCGAGGCCATCCGCGCCCGCCTGTCCGAGGCCATCGAGGCCGAGCTCGCCGCCGCCGGCTCCTGACGGGCCGCGCCGAGCACGCCACCCACGAGCACACACGAAAGAGCCGATCATCAAGATGAGCAACCCCAACACCACGCTGGAGATCCGCGACCTGCACGTCAACGTCGCGCAGGAGGACGAGTCGGCCGAGCCGATCGAGATCCTCAAGGGCGTCGACCTGACGATCCGCTCGGGCGAGACGCACGCCATCATGGGCCCCAACGGCTCCGGCAAGTCCACGCTGTCGTACGCCATCGCCGGGCACCCCCGCTACGAGATCGTCTCGGGCACCGTGACCCTCGACGGGCAGGACCTGCTGTCGATGTCGGTCGACGAGCGCGCCCGCGCCGGCGTCTTCCTCGCCATGCAGTACCCGGTGGAGGTGCCCGGCGTGTCGATGTCCAACTTCCTGCGCAGCGCCGCCACCGCCGTGCGCGGCGAGGCCCCCAAGCTGCGGCACTGGGTCAAGGAGGTCAAGCAGGCGATGGCCGAGCTGGAGATCGATCCGGCCTTCGCCGAGCGCAGCGTCAACGAGGGCTTCTCGGGCGGCGAGAAGAAGCGCCACGAGGTGCTGCAGCTCGAGCTGCTCAAGCCCCGCATCGCGATCCTCGACGAGACGGATTCGGGCCTCGACGTCGACGCGCTGCGCATCGTCAGCGAGGGCGTCAACCGCTATCGCGACAACGAGCACGGCGGCGTCATGCTCATCACGCACTACACGCGCATCCTGCGCTACATCAAGCCCGACTTCGTGCACGTGTTCGCCGACGGCCGCATCGCCGAATCGGGCGGGCCCGAGCTGGCCGACGAGCTCGAGCAGAACGGCTACGTGCGGTTCACCCGCGCCGGCGCCGGGGCGTGACGCCGTGACGGCCGTCGTCGACACCCTGGACGTCGCCCGCATCCGGGCCGACTTCCCCATCCTTGCGCGCACCGTGCGCGGCGGGGTGCCGCTGGTGTACCTCGATTCGGGCGCCACCTCGCAGCGGCCGCTGCAGGTGCTCGACGCCGAGCGCGAGTTCCTGCTGCAGCACAATGCGGCGGTGCACCGCGGCGCACACCAGCTGGCGGAGGAGGCCACCGACGCCTACGAGGACGCCCGCGCCGCCATCGCGCGGTTCGTGGGCGCCCGGGCCGACGAGCTGGTGTTCACCAAGAACGCCACCGAGTCGCTCAACCTGGTGGCCTACACGCTGGGCGACACGGCGGCGGGGGGGCTGGCGGTGGGGCCGGGCGACGAGGTGGTCGTCACCGAGCTCGAGCACCACGCCAACCTGGTCCCGTGGCAGGAGTTGTGCCGGCGCACCGGCGCCACCCTGCGCTGGTACGGGGTGACCGACGACGGCCGCATCGACCTCGACTCGCTCGAGCTCACCGACCGCACCCGCGTGGTGGCGTTCACCCACCAGTCCAACGTGACCGGGGCGGTCGCCCCCGTCGAGGAGCTGGTGCGCAGGGCCCGGGCCGTGGGCGCGCTCGTGGTGCTCGACGCCTGCCAGTCGGTGCCGCACATGCCGGTGGACCTCACCGCGCTGGACGTCGACTTCGCGGCCTTCTCCGGCCACAAGATGCTGGGCCCGTCCGGCGTGGGCGTGCTGTACGGCAAGCCGGAGCTGCTCGCGGCGCTGCCGCCGTTCCTCACCGGCGGGTCGATGATCGAGACGGTGACGATGGAGCGCACCACGTTCGCCGCCCCGCCGCAGCGTTTCGAGGCCGGCGTGCCGATGACCTCGCAGGTGGTGGGCCTCGGCGCGGCGGTGGAGTATCTGTCGGCCGTCGGCATGGAGGCCGTCGCCGCGCACGAGCATGCGCTGGTGGAACGCGCGCTGGCGGGGCTCGGCGCCGTCGAGGGGCTGCGCATCGTCGGGCCTGTCACGGCCGAGGACCGGGGCGGGGCCGTGTCGTTCGTGGTCGACGGCGTGCACGCGCACGACCTGGGCCAGGTGCTCGACGACGACGGCGTCGCCATCCGCGTGGGCCACCACTGCGCGTGGCCGCTGCACCGGCGCTTCGGCATCGCCGCCACCGCCCGCGCGTCGTTCGCCGTGTACAACACCGCCGACGAGGTGGACGCGCTGGTCGCCTCGGTGCGGCACGCGCGCGAGTTCTTCGGCGTCGCGTGAGGGCCACGGCGGCGACACCGCGCATCGGGACCGACGAGAGGAAGGGGACGGGCCGGTGAGGCTCGAGCAGATGTACCAGGAGGTGATCCTGGACCACTACAAGCATCCGCACGGCCGCGGGCTGCGCGAACCGTTCGAGGCCGAGGTGCACCACGTCAACCCCACGTGCGGCGACGAGCTGACCCTGCGCGTGCACCTGGAGGACACCGGCGACGGTTCGCCGGTGGTGCGCGACATCTCCTACGACGGTCAGGGCTGTTCGATCAGCCAGGCCGCGACCTCGGTGCTGTGCGACCAGGTCGTCGGCATGCCCCTCGACGAGGCCCTCGGCGTCGTCGACGCGTTCCACGCGATGGTCTCCAGCCGCGGATCCGTCGAGGGCGACGAGGACGTGCTGGGCGACGGCGTCGCCTTCGCCGGGGTCTCGCGCTACCCGGCGCGCGTCAAGTGCGCGCTGCTGGGCTGGATGGCGTTCAAGGACGCCGTCGTGCAGGCCACCGCGCCCGACGCGCACCCCGCACCCGCCACGTGACCGCCGCGCGGACGGGTATACAGGACACCACTACTTCTGCAGGACCATTCGGAAGCACCGGAGGTACAGGACAATGACCGATAGCCAGGTTGCCGGAGCGGTGCCGTCGCTCGACGACGTCGAGGAGGCCATGCGCGACGTGGTCGACCCCGAGCTCGGCGTGAACGTGTTCGATCTCGGCCTCGTCTACGACATCGCGATCGAGGAGACGGGCGTGGTCAAGCTCGACATGACGCTCACCTCGGCGGCGTGCCCGCTCAGCGACATCATCGAAGACCAGACGATCACCGCCCTCGTGCGCAGCGGGCTGTGCCCCGACGTCGAGGTCAACTGGGTGTGGATGCCGCCGTGGGGCCCCGACAAGATCAACGACGACGGCCGCGAGCAGCTGCGCGCCCTCGGCTTCACGATCTGACGACGGGCCGGCGTTTCCGGCGGCCGGGGCTCACGCCCTCCGCGGCAGCCCGGCCCGCACGAGCGTCCGGCGCGTGGCCGGATCCGCCGCCCGGAACAGCGACCACATCGCGGCCGCTGGTCGGGTGACGGGGGCGCGCCCCGACCGGTCGGCGGGCGGCCGGCCGGCCGGCAGCGCGAAGAACGCGTCGAAGAACGCGGGCATGGCCGCCGGGTCCATGGTCAGCAGCGCCGCGAGCCCCACCTCCCGCAGGTGCCGCACGGCGCGGGCCCGCCACGGCCACAGCGCCCGGGACGGATCACGGCCCGAGGCGAGCGCGTCCACCGCGGCGTCCGCCGCCGCCAGCGACGCCGCCACGCTGTACCCGGTGCCCGGGTGCACCAGTCCCGCCCGCGCCCCGAAGGCCGCCCCCGCCGTGCGCTCCGCCTCGACGGGGAAGCGCACCCGCTCCACCGGGGCGTGCGCGGGCCACGCCGCCCCCCGCGCCGCCAGCCGCGCGGCGAGGCGCCGCCGCAGCACGTCGTGCGGCAGGCCGGGGCGGCCCACCAGGCACGTCTCTTCGAGCAGCACGGTGCCGTCGCCCAGCGGCACCGCGTACAGGAACGACGGCGTCCCTCCCGGTGCGGCGGCGTTGTCGGCCCGCCAGTCCATGAACCATCCGTCGCCGCCGTCCAGCACCGGCGCGGCCACGGACGCGGGCACCGCGATGCCGAAGGCCGTCTGCTCCGCGAGCGCCCGGCCCGGCCGCACCCCGCGCGCGTCGATCACCCGGCGGGCCTCGATCCGCAGGCCCCCGCGCACCGCCACCGACGACGGCGTCAGGGCGTCGGCGAGCCCCCCGACCACGCGCACGCCGGAGAGGTCGAGGCGCCGGCGCAGCGCCGCATTGTCGAACACCCCGTAGGCGCGGTCGAGCTCCCGCGGCCGCACCCCGTGCACCCGCGGGCGCGGCAGCGCGGCCCGCCACACCCCGTCGCCCAGCCAGCCGGGCACCTCGTCCATCCAGGCGGCGTACGTGGCGCGCCAGGGCCGGCCGGGGCGCGGATCGACGGCCACCACGTCGAGCCCGCGGGCGGCGGCACGGTGCGCGAGCGCCCGCCCTGCCGGGCCGAGGCCCACCACCGCGACGTCGTGGCGGTGGGGCGGGCCGGGGATGGTCACATGCCGCCGGTGGCGAGGAGCCCGCCGTCCACGCGCACCGTCTCGCCGGTGATCCACTCGGCCTCGTCCGAGACGAGGAAGCCCACCGCTCGGGCCACGTCGTCCGGGCGGCCGATGCGTCCCATCGGGTAGCGGCGGCCCGCCGCGGCCGGATCGTCGCCCACGAGGATCCCGGCGAAGTCGGTCTCGATCACGCCCGGCGCCACGGCGTTGACCCGCACCGCGGGCGCCAGCTGCCAGGCCAGCTCCTCGGTGAGCCGGATCAGCGCCGCCTTCGACGCGCCGTACGCGGAGATGACGCCGGTGGAGCGCAGGCCGGCGACGCTGACGATGTTCACCACGGCGCCGCCGTGCTCGCCCATCCACGCCCGGTGCGCCTCCTGCACGTAGCCGAGCGCCGCCACGACGTTGGTGTCGAAGAGCTTGCGCACGCCGCCCAGGTCGGCGTCCATGAGCGCCCCGAACACCGGGTTGATGCCCGTGTTGTTGACCAGGATGTCGAGCCGCCCGAAGCGCTCCACGGCGGCGGCGACCGCCGCGGCCCGGGCCTCGTCGTGCCCGGTGTTGGCGGCGACGGCCAGCACGCGGTCGTCCGCCGAGCCCTCCGCCGCGGCGCCGCAGTGCGCACTGCGCAACCCGGCCGCGGCCTCCTGCAGCGGGCCGTCCTTGCGGGCGGTGATCGTCACGGAGGCCCCGCGCGAGAGCAGCTCGCCCGCGATGGCGAGGCCGATGCCGCGGCTGCCGCCGGTGACGAGGGCGCTGCGGCCGGCGAGATCGGCGCGGGCGGGTCGGGGGGAGGGCTGGGGAGAGGTGGATGCGGTCATGCACCGACCCTATCGCCGGCGTCGCGCGTGGGTCCGAGGTCACAGCACCGCGCGGGCCGGGACACCGGTGCCGCAGGTAGACTGGGCGATCGGCCGCGGCCCGGCCGCACCCCGCCGCACAACCCGCCGCAGGCACCCGCCGCACGATCCAGCCGCACACACCCGCGCAGTCAGGAGCAGCATCCCCGTGATCACCGCCACCGACCTCGAGGTACGCGCGGGCGTACGGACGCTGCTCACGGCACCCGGTGACCACCTCCGCGTGCAGGCGGGCGACCGCATCGGCCTGGTCGGCCGCAACGGGGCGGGCAAGACCACCACCCTGCGCATCCTGGCGGGGGAGGGGGAGCCGTACGCGGGCACGGTCACGGCGAGCGGCGAGATCGGGTATCTGCCGCAGGATCCGCGCGAGGGCAACCTCGACACCATCGCCAAGAGCCGGGTGCTCTCCGCCCGCGGGCTCGACGAGATCATGCGCGCCATGGAGAAGCAGCAGACGCTCATGGCCGAGCTGGTGGACGACAAGGCCCGCGACCGCGCAATCCACAAGTTCGGCCAGCTCGAAGACCGCTTCTCCTCGCTCGGCGGATACCAGGCCGAGTCGGAGGCCGCGCGCATCTGCCACAGCCTGGGCCTGCCCGAGCGCATCCTCGAGCAGCCGCTGCGCACGCTCTCGGGCGGCCAGCGCCGCCGCGTCGAGCTCGCCCGCATCCTGTTCGCCGCCTCCGACGGCAGCGGCGGCAAGTCGGGCACCACGCTGCTGCTCGACGAGCCCACCAACCATCTCGACGCCGACTCCATCGCGTGGCTGCGCACGTTCCTGCAGAACCACGACGGCGGCCTCATCGTCATCAGCCACGACGTCGACCTCCTCGACGCCGTCGTCAACCGCGTGTGGTTCCTCGACGCCGTGCGCGGCGAGGCCGACGTGTACAACATGAGCTGGAAGAAGTACCTCGACGCGCGCGCCACCGACGAGCAGCGCCGCCGCCGCGAGCGGGCCAACGCCGAGAAGAAGGCCGGGGCGCTCAAGGCGCAGGCCGCGAAGCTCGGCGCCAAGGCCACCAAGGCCGTCGCCGCCAAGAACATGGTGCGCCGCGCCGAGCAGCTCATGGAGCAGCTCGACGAGGTGCGCGTGGCCGACAAGACGGCCCACATCAAGTTCCCGGCGCCGGCCCCCTGCGGCAAGACGCCGCTCATGGCCTCGGGGCTGAGCAAGAGCTACGGCTCGCTGGAGATCTTCACCGGCGTCGACCTGGCCATCGACCGCGGCAGCCGCGTGGTGGTGCTGGGCCTCAACGGCGCCGGCAAGACGACGCTGCTGCGCATGCTCGCGGGCGTGGCCACACCCGACACGGGCTCGCTCGAGCCGGGGCGCGGCCTCAAGGTGGGCTACTTCGCGCAGGAGCACGACACCATCGACAACGACGCCACCGTGTGGGAGAACATCCGGCACGCGGCGCCCGATGCGGGGGAGCAGGATCTGCGCGGCCTGCTCGGCGCGTTCATGTTCTCCGGCCCGCAGCTCGAGCAGCCGGCGGGGACTCTCTCGGGCGGCGAGAAGACGCGTCTGGCGCTGGCCGGGCTCGTGTCGTCGGCCGCGAACCTGCTGCTGCTGGACGAGCCCACCAACAACCTCGACCCGATCTCGCGCGAGCAGGTGCTGGCCGCGCTGCGCACCTATGAGGGCGCGGTGGTGCTGGTGACGCACGACCCGGGCGCCGCCGAGGCGCTCGACCCCGAGCGCGTCATCCTGCTGCCCGACGGTACCGAGGACCACTGGTCCGAGGAGTACCTGGAGCTCATCTCGCTGGCGTGACCGCGGCCGCGGGGCGGCGGCGCGGTCATCCGCGCTTGCGCACCGACTCCTCGACCAGGTCCAGCACCTGGGCCAGGTCGGCGGTGTCGTGGCCGCCCGCCACCCGCGTGATGAGCCCGTCGAGCACCAGCTCCAGGTAGTCCTGCAGCACCTCGCCGGTGACGTCGTCGCGCAGGCGCCCGGCCTCCTTCTGGCGCCGCAGCCGCTCGCCGGTGGCCTGGCTCAGGCCCCCCGACCGCTCGGCCCAGCGGCGGCGGAAGTCGGGGTCTGTGCGCAGCCGCCGGGTGATCTCCAGGCGGGTGCCCAGCCAGTCGAACCGCTCCGGGTGGGTGAGCACGTCGCGCATCACCTGCACCAGGCCCTGTTCGGCCGCGGTGTCGGCCATCCGCTGCGCATCGTCCTCCGCCAGCGCCAGGAACAGCGCCTCCTTGTCGCGGAAGTGGTGGAAGATCGCCCCGCGCGACAGGCCCGTGGCCTCCTCGAGGCGGCGCACTGTGGCGCCCTCGTACCCGTACTCCCCGAAGCAGCGCCGGGCGCCGTCGAGGATCTGGGTGCGCCGGGCGGCGCGGTGGTCATCACTTACGCGGGGCACCCCCCGATCATAGGCAATGAAGCAGTACGCACGTTATGGATGGACACGCGGGGGTGTCGCGGACGCGCAGACGCCGCCGCACCGGAGCGCCGCGGTCCCGGCACCGACCGGGTGCGGATGCCCGCACGGCGACCTGACAGGATCACCGGCGAGGGCCGCGAACAGCTCCGCGCCCTCGGCGTCGCGGTGCGGAGGAAAAGGCCTCCGGTACACCACCGTGATCCGTCGTGGAGTTGCGACCGAAAGGGTGTCCCTGCCGTGGTGATGGGCCCGACCCACGCTGTCTCCGGCGCCGTCGCCGGCCTCCTCGCAGCCCGGGCCCTGCCGCCGGACTGGGGCGGCCCCGCCTCGACCGCCGAGGTGCTCACGTTCGCGGGCGTGTGCGCGGGCGCGGCGCTGCTGCCGGACCTCGACACCGCCCAGTCGACGGTGGCCCGTTCCTTCGGGCCGGTCAGCGAGCTGTTCGCCCGCGGCGTCGACCGCATCTCCCTCGGCTACTACCTGCTCACACGGGGCCGCCGCGACGCGAAGCGCCACGGGGGCCACCGGACCCTCACCCACACGGCCCTGTTCGCGATCGCCCTGAGCGCGGGCGTGTCGGCAGCGGTCATCGCGTTCGGGCGCCCGGCGATCGTCGCGACGCTGTTCGTGACTCTCGGTCTCGCGCTGCGCGGGCTCGCGGGCGACTGGGCGAAGAAGCACGGCTGGCTCGCCGTCACGGCGGCCTCCGGGCTGCTGGCGTTCCTCGCCTGGCGCTGGTATCCCGACGACGCGGGGTCGCGTGCGCTCGGCGTCGCGGTGGGCCTGGGCTGCCTCGTGCACTGCGCCGGCGACGCGATCACCCGCGCGGGCGTGCCGCTGCTCGCGCCGTTCACGCCGTGGCGGGGCCGGCGCTGGCAGGAGTGGCGGCTGCCCCAGGCGCTGGCGATCCGCGCCGGCGGCGCCTTCGAGCGCGTGATCCTCGGCCCGGCGCTGACCGTCGCCGCCGTGGGGCTGGCGCTCTGGACGATCGACGGGGTCCCCGACACGGTCATCGGCGCCATCCACGGCGCGCGCTGAGGGCCCCGCGAGCTCCGCGCCGTCGGGGCAGTACCAGGGCGCCCGGCGGCGTCGCGCTCAGCCGTCGCCGGGGGAGCGGGGCACGGATGCGGGGAACAGGCGCTGCACGGCGGGCGCGGTACCCCGTCACCGTGGCTCTAGCACCGGTACCGCCCCTGGCAACGGCCGCGACCGACGCGCGGACGCCACTGCGCCCCGCCTCCCGGATCCGGGGACGGGGCGCAGCGGCGTCGGTGCGGCAGCGGCCTACTTGCCGGCCGCGACCATGTTGCGCAGCACGAACTGCAGGATGCCGCCGTGCCGGTAGTAGTCGGCCTCGCCGGGCGTGTCGATGCGGACCACCGCGTCGAACTCCACCTTCGTGCCGTCGGCCTTGGTGGCGGTGACCTTGATGGTGGACGGCGTCGTGCCCTCGTTGAGCGCGGTGATGCCCTCCAGGTCGAAGGTCTCGGTGCCGTCGATGCCCAGCGACTCGTAGGACTCGCCTGCCGGGAACTGCAGCGGGATCACGCCCATGCCGATGAGGTTGGAGCGGTGGATGCGCTCGAACGACTCGGCGATCACGGCCTTGACGCCCAGCAGCACGGTGCCCTTGGCGGCCCAGTCGCGTGACGAGCCGGAGCCGTACTCCTTGCCGCCGAGCACCACCAGCGGGATGCCCGCGTCCTGGTAGTTGACCGAGGCGTCGTAGATGAACGCCTGCGGGCCGCCGTCCTGGGTGAAGTCGCGGGTGTAGCCGCCCGAGACGCCGCCGTCGACGATCGCGTCGAGCAGGTGGTTGCGCAGGCGGATGTTCGCGAACGTGCCGCGCACCATGACCTCGTGGTTGCCGCGGCGCGAGCCGAGCGAGTTGAAGTCCTTGCGCTCCACGCCGTGCGCCTCGAGGTACTGCGCGGCGGGGGTGCCCGACTTGATCGCGCCGGCCGGCGAGATGTGGTCGGTGGTGACCGAGTCGCCCAGCGTGGCCAGCACGCGCGCGCCGGTGATGTCGGCGACGGGCTGCGGCTCGGCGGTCATGCCGTCGAAGTAGGGCGCCTTGCGCACGTAGGTCGAGTCGTCGTTCCAGTCGAAGATGCCGCCCTCGGGGGTGGGCAGGCTCCGCCAGCGCTCGTCGCCCTTGAAGACGTCGGCGTAGGACTTGGTGAACATCTCCGAGCTGATCGCCGACGCGATCGTGTCGTTGATCTCCTGCGTCGACGGCCAGATGTCCTTGAGGAACACGTCGTTGCCGTCGGTGTCCTGGCCGAGCGGGTCGGTCTCGAAGTCGAAGTCCATCGTGCCCGCGATCGCGTAGGCGATGACCAGCGGCGGCGAGGCCAGGTAGTTCATCTTCACGTCGGGGGAGATGCGGCCCTCGAAGTTGCGGTTGCCCGAGAGCACCGCGGTGGCGGCGAGGTCGTTGTCGTTGACCGCCTTCGAGATCTCCTCGGGCAGCGGGCCGGTGTTGCCGATGCACGTGGTGCAGCCGTAGCCGCCCAGGTAGAAGCCCAGCTTCTCCAGGTACGGCCACAGGCCGGCCTTCTCGAAGTAGTCGGTGACCACCTGCGAGCCGGGCGCCATGTTGGTCTTGACCCAGGGCTTGCTGGTCAGGCCCTTCTCCACCGCGTTGCGGGCGAGGAGGGCGGCGCCGAGCATCACCGACGGGTTGGACGTGTTGGTGCACGAGGTGATGCCCGCGACGGCCACGGCGCCGTGGTCGAGGGTGAAGGTGCCGCGCTCGGCGGAGACCACCTCGACCGGGGTGGACGGCACGCCGTCGACCACCGGGGTGCCCTCGGCGACGTAGTTCGTGATGTCCTCGCGGAACTGCTTCTTCGACTCGCTGAGCAGGATGCGGTCCTGCGGGCGCTTGGGGCCGGCGATGGACGGCACCACGGTGCCCAGGTCGAGCTCCATGTACTCGGAGAAGACGGGCTCGTGGGCGGCGTCGTGCCACATGCCCTGTTCCTTGGCGTAGGCCTCGACCAGCGCCAGGTGCTCCTCGCTGCGGCCGGTGAGCCGCATGTAGGAGATGGTCTCCTCGTCGATCGGGAAGATCGCGGCGGTGGAGCCGAACTCGGGGCTCATGTTGCCCAGCGTGGCGCGGTTGGCCAGCGGCACCTCGGCGACGCCGTCGCCGTAGAACTCCACGAACTTGCCGACGACGCCGTGGTCGCGCAGCATCTCGGTGACGGTGAGCACCACGTCGGTGGCGGTGACGCCCGGCTGGATCTCGCCGGTGAGCTTGAAGCCGACGACGCGGGGGATGAGCATCGACACGGGCTGGCCCAGCATGGCCGCCTCGGCCTCGATGCCGCCGACGCCCCAGCCCAGCACGCCCAGGCCGTTGACCA
>CAZDSL010000046.1:0-12452 GCA_964507655.1 uncultured Mycobacteriaceae bacterium
GCTCGTGATCGTGCTGCCCACCGCCGCCTGGCTCGAGCACCGCGGCGGCCACGCGGGCTCGGTCGTCGCCGCGGACGCACCGCCCCGCGCCGAGGACGGCGCCGTCCCGCCCGCCGCCGACTCCCTCGCGCACCGGCTCAATCCCGCGCAGGTCATCGCGATGCAGGGCGCGGACGACCCCGGCCGCTACGCCGACCGCGCCGCGCTCGACCGCTGCCTCGTGGCCAACGGGCTGCCCGCCGGATCGCCCCTGCTCGGCGCCGGGCCCGTGCATGTCGACGGGATCGACGGCACGCTGCTGCTGGTGCCCGGGCCGCACCCGCCCATGCTCACCGGGCTCGTCGTCGACGCATCGTGCGGCGAATCGGGCCCCGGCCTGCTCAGCCGCACCGACATCGGCGGTCCGTGACGCCCCCGCCGCCTCGGGCGCCGGGGGAACAACACCGATTACTCTGGTGTTGACCGGAGAGACGTCGTCGGCGCCTCCGTCGCCCGCCGTCGGCCGCGCTCGTGTGCGCGCCGCCGGAGGGGCACGCGCAGGCCGGCTCCGCCGGCGGCACGCACGCATGTTCCGCGACACCGGAAGGCACGCATGAGCACCCCCACCGTCCACAACCTCATCATCGTCGGCTCGGGCCCCGCCGGGTACACCGCCGGCATCTACGCCGGGCGCGCCCAGCTGGCGCCGGTCCTGTTCGAGGGCTCGCAGTTCGGCGGTGCGCTGATGACCACCACCGAGGTGGAGAACTTCCCCGGTTTCGCCGAGGGCATCATGGGCCCCGATCTGATGGACCAGATGCGTGAGCAGGCGCTGCGCTTCGGCGCCGACATCCGCACCGAGGACGTGGACGCCATCGACCTGTCCGGCCCGGTCAAGACGGTGACGGTGGGCGGCGAGGTGCACCACGCCCGCGCCGTGATCCTCGCGATGGGCGCTGCCGCCCGCTACCTGGGCGTGCCCGGCGAGCAGGAGCTGCTCGGCCGCGGCGTCAGCGCCTGCGCCACCTGCGACGGCTTCTTCTTCAAGGACCAGGACATCGCCGTCATCGGCGGCGGCGATTCGGCGATGGAGGAGGCCACCTTCCTCACCAAGTTCGCCCGGTCGGTGACGATCGTGCACCGCCGCTCCGAGTTCCGCGCCTCGCGCATCATGCTCGAGCGTGCGCGCGCCAACGACAAGATCCGCTTCCTCACCGACAAGGCCGTCGAGGCCGTGGCGGGGGAGGGGTCGGTCTCGTCGCTCCAGCTGCGCGACACGGTCACCGGCGAGCAGTCCACCCTCGAGGTCACCGGCATGTTCGTCGCGATCGGCCACGACCCGCGCAGCGCGCTGGTGCAGGGCCAGGTCGACACCGACGAGGAGGGCTACGTCCGCGTCGCCGCGCCGCTCACCTCCACCTCGGTGCCCGGCGTCTTCGCGGCGGGCGACCTGGTGGACCGCACCTTCCGGCAGGCCATCACCGCCGCCGGCACGGGCTGTTCCGCGGCCATCGAGGCCGAGCGCTGGCTCGCGGCACAGGAGTCCGCCGCCGAGCCCGCCGGCGAGGCCGTCGCCGCCACAGTCTGACCGCACACCACCACCGGGAGGCCCCCATGTCCTCGACGATCACCGTCACCGAAGGCTCGTTCACCGAAGACGTGCTGCAGAGCAGCAAGCCCGTCCTCGTCGACTTCTGGGCCACCTGGTGCGGTCCGTGCAAGATGATCGCGCCCGTCATCGAGGAGCTCGCCGGCGCGCACTCCGACAAGGTCACCTTCGCCAAGGTCGACGTCGACAAGGCGCCCGGCATCCAGCGCGACTACAAGATCATGTCCATCCCCACGCTCATGCTCTTCGAGAACGGGCGGCAGGTGGGCCAGCTGGTCGGCGCCCAGTCCAAGTCGAAGATCCTGGGGCTGCTCGGCGACAAGATCTGACGCCCCGCGTCCCGCGCCCGTGGCCCCGCAACCGGGGCCACGGGCGTCGTGGTTCCCGGCCGGAGACACCTCGCGCCCCGGCGGCCACCTGTGCCACACCCGCGATGCCCCACGGCGCGATGCGGCCCGCGTTCTGGAACAATGATGGCGGACCGACGGGGCCCTCACCACCGCAGCCCCGGCCGCCCACCGTGCGCCGCACCCCGGCCTACGCCACCCACGCACGTGAAAGGTACGCACCGTATGCAGCCACTTCGCCTCGGATCTCGCGGCGCCGCGGTGGCGGAGGTGCGCACCATCCTCACGGGGCTGGGCCTGCTGCACGGGCAGGATGCGGTCGACGCGACGGTTCCGGTGGGCAGCGAGGCGTGGAACCGCAACGAGGCCTGCTTCGACGAGCAGCTCGACCTCGTCCTGCGCACCTTCCAGCAGCGGCGCGGCCTGCTGGTCGACGGGGTCGTCGGCCCGGCCACCTACCAGGCCCTGCGCGACGCCTCGTACCGTCTCGGCGCGCGCACGCTCACCTTCCAGATGGCCGCGCCCATGACGGGCGATGACGTCGCCACCCTCCAGCTGCGCCTGCAGGATCTGGGCTTCTACCGCGACCTTGTGGACGGCGTCTTCGGCCAGGCCACCCATGACGCCCTCATGTCGTACCAGAGCGAGTACGGGCTCTCGGCCGACGGCATCTGCGGACCCGCCACCCTGCGCTCGCTGCAGTTCCTGGGCACGCGGGTCACCGGTGGATCGCCGCACGCCCTCACCGAACGCGAGCTCGTCCGCCGCTCCGGGCCGCGCCTGGCCGGCAAGCGCATCGTGCTCGACCCGGGCCTGGGCGGCACCGACCCTGGCCAGGCCGTGCCCAGCCCCTACGACGGCGACGAGCTGCTCACCCAGGCCGACATCGCCTGGGACATCACCACCCGCCTCGAGGGGCGCATGGCGGCCACGGGCATGGAGACCATCCTCACCCGTGGACGCCGAAACAGCCCCACCGTGGCCGAGCGCGCCCACACGGCCAACGCCTTCGGCGCCGACCTCATGATCTCCATCCAGGTCGGCCACCACAGCTCGCCGCGCCCCAACGGCGTGGCCACGTTCCACTTCGGCAACGCGCACGGGTCGAGCTCGATGATCGGGTCGATCCTCAGCGGCTTCATCCAGCGCGAGATCGTCGCCCGCACCGCCTTGCGCGACTGCCGCAGCCACGCGCGCACGTGGGACATCCTCCGCCTCACCCGCATGCCGGTGGCGCAGGTCGACGTCGGCTACCTGTCCAACAACACCGACGTCACCCTGCTGGCCAATCCGCACACCCGCGACATCATCGCCGAGGCGATCCTCGTGGCCGTCAAGCGCCTGTACCTGCTCGACAAGGACGATCAGCCCACCGGCAGCTACACGTTCTCCCGGCTGCTCGCCGAGGAGCAGGCCTGAGGGTCCCGTTCCCTCTCCCGCCTCCGGGCGCCGCGGGGATCCGGCGGCACCGCATCTCAGGCCCCCGCACCGCATACCCCCGCATCGGACCCCGGCGCTCGCGCCGTGGGGCTACGCGCTGACCACCGTCAACGCCCGCGCCGGGCGCGGCTGCACCGGGATCTGTTCCGCGTCCGCGAGCAGTCCCTCCAGCGCCGCCTCGACCTCCTCTTTCCAACCCAGGTCGCGACCCAGCTCCAGGCGGAACCGTGGGAAGCGGTGGTGCGGGGCGATCTCCTCGAATCCCAGGGCCGCGAGCGCCGGCGCCGCGATCATGCATCGCGCGCAGGTGCAGTCGGGGCCCGCCGACTCGGGCACGGCGCGCACCAGGTCCGCCGGATCCACCGGGCCGGGGGCGCCCGCGTCGGCGTATCGGTAGCCGAACGCCTCCACCGCCCGCACTCCGCGCCGGATCAGGTCGCCGCGCACCGCCGCGAAGAGCGACGGCACGTTGCCCCCGCCCGCGGCGAGCTGGGTGAGCAGAACCGCGTCGCTGCTCACCGGCGAGGTCGGAAACAGCCGGGCGCGGGGCAGCAGCCCGGGCGGCGCATACAGCGCGTGCCCCGCGGCCTCTCCCTCGGCGCCGCGCAGGATGCGCCCGCACACGCCCCACTCGAGCATGACGCGCGAGACCCACGCCTCCTTCTCGAACGCCGCGTCGATCGCGCCGCCCTCGGAGACCGGGTCGATCTCCCAGAAGACGCACTCGCGGGCGTGGCCCCGCAGCTCCGCGAGCGACGCGAGGGTCAGGGGAGTGGTGCTCGCCGTGGGCACTGTGCCGATCGCCTCCCGCCGCACCGGGGGCCGGTGCGCCGCGCGCGCACCCCCGGGCTCGTAATGTCACAGTGACGGAGTGGCCACCACAAGCCGTACCGGGCCAGAGGCGTCACGTGACGATTCTCCGTCTTACCTACTCGCCGCCGTGCTCCATGAGCTTGATGATCCGCTCGAGATCGTCGACGGTGCCGAACTCCACGACGATCTTGCCCTTCTTCTTCCCCAGGCTCACGGTGACGCGCGTGTCGAAGCTGTCGGAGAGCCGCTCGGCCACCTCCTGCAGCCCCGGCATCTGGATGGGCTTGCGCCGCTGCGGCGCCGGCGCGGGGGTGTCGCCCTCCTTGTTGGCGAGGGTCACCGCCTCCTCCGTCGCCCGCACCGACATGCCTTCGGCCACGATCCGCGCGGCCAGCGCCTCCTGCGCGTCGGCGCCCGCCTCGAGCGCGAGCAGGGCGCGTGCGTGCCCGGCGGACAGCACGCCGGCCGCGACGCGACGCTGCACCGGCACGGGGAGCCGCAGCAGGCGGATCGTGTTGGAGATGACGGGGCGCGACCGTCCCAGCCGCGAGGCGAGCTCGTCGTGGGTCACGCCGAACTCCTCCAGCAGCTGCTGGTAGGCCGACGCCTCCTCGAGCGGGTTCAGCTGCACGCGGTGGATGTTCTCCAGCAGCGCGTCGCGCAGCAGGGTGTCGTCCGTGTTGCCGCGCACGATCGCGGGGATCGTCTCGGTGCCCGCACGCTGGCTCGCCCGCCAGCGACGCTCGCCCATGATGAGCTGATAGCGCTGCGGCTCCACCTCCCGCACCACGACGGGCTGCAGCAGCCCGAACTCGCGGATCGAGTGGACCAGCTCGGCCAGCGCCTCCTCGTCGAAGACCTGCCGCGGCTGCTTGGGGTTGGGCTCGATCCGGTCGAGCGGGATCTCGCGGTATTCGGCGCCGAAGGTATCGACGGCCGACGGACCCGCCGCGCCGTCACCTGCTGCGCCGTTCGCCGATCCGTTCGCCGCGGCCGCGCCGCTACCCGCGTCGCCCGCGGTGGGTCCGGACGGGCTCTCGCCGGACGAGGACGTCGACCCGCGCGGCGCGTCCGCCCCGTCTGCAGCACCCTCGCCATCGCCCTGCGGCGTCGAGGGGGCATCCTTCTTGGTTGCGGACTTCCCTCCCGCCCCCTTTCCGGGCTCCGGCGCGCCCGCGCCGGAGGGGCTCGGGGCCTTGGTATCGGGGCCGAAGACCACGTCGGCCGCGGCGGCGCCGAGACGCGGCCCCTCCTGGGGACCGGTCGGTATCAGTGCGGCCAGACCTCGACCGAGACCACCCTTGCGCGTCTGGCTCATCTCACTGCTCCCGTGACTTGACCATCGCGGCGCCGCGCTCCGCGATCTCCCGTCCGGCGTCGAGGTAGCTCATCGCACCCCGTGACGCCGGGTCGTACTCCAACACCGTCAAACCATAGCCGGGCGCCTCCGACACCTTGACGCTCCGCGGAATGATCGTCCGCAGCACCACGGCGCCGAAGTGGTTGCGCACCTCCTCCGCCACCTGGCCGGCCAGCTTCGTCCTGCCGTCGTACATCGTCAGCAGGATCGTGGACACGTGCAGCGCGGGGTTGAGGTGCGCCTGCACCAGCTCGATGTTGCGCAGCAGCTGCCCCACGCCCTCGAGTGCGTAGTACTCGCACTGGATGGGTAGCAGCACCTCGCGCGCCGCCACGAGCGCGTTGACGGTGAGCAGGCCCAGCGACGGCGGGCAGTCGATCAGGACGTAGTCGATGCCGTACTCGTCCAGGACCCCGGAGTCGATCGCGTTCTTCAGGCGCCCCTCCCGGGCCACCATCGACACGAGCTCGATCTCGGCACCCGCCAGGTCGATCGTGGCGGGTACGCAGTAGAGGTTCTCGTTGTGGGGGCTGCGGTGGATCGCCTCACCCATCTCGACCTCGCCGATGAGGAGCTCGTACGACGAGGGCACGCCCGACTGGTGCTCCACTCCCAGGGCGGTGCTGGCGTTCCCCTGCGGGTCGAGGTCGACGACGAGCACCGACAGGCCGTGGGCCGCCAGCGCGGCAGCGAGGTTCACAGCCGTCGTCGTCTTACCCACCCCGCCCTTCTGGTTGGCGATGGTGATGATGCGCCGCATGCCCGGCCGGGGGAGTCGCTCGAGATCGGCCCCGGCGGGCCGCACGCCGTCAGCTATGTCGTTCGTCATGCCACCGTCCGTAATTCCATCGCTCCGTGTCCCACCCTGCCTTGCATCGCTCCCGCCACCGTTTCACGTGAAACGCGTCGCCGCTCGCTTCCCGGCGGCGCGGCGTCGGCGCGCCCGGGTCTGCGCCGGACGCGGTGCGCTGTTTCACGTGAAACGCGGATCGTGCGCGTCACCGGTGACTCCGCGAGGCACGTCGCGATTCCCGCACGGCGGAGACAACCGTGGTCGGCGTGGCGAGCAGCCCCTCGCCGCACGTGAGCACGCGCAGATCGCCGGCGCCGAATCTCTCCAGCTCGGCCCGCGCCCGCTCGACCTCCTCGGCGGCGCTCGACCCCTTGAGTGCGAGCATGCGCCCGCCCGTCCGCACGAGGGGGAGCGACCAGGGCACGAGCCTCTCCAGCGGGGCCACGGCACGGGAGGTGACGTAGTCCGCCCCGCCGGCCTCCTTCACCACGCCCGACTGCTCGGCCCGGCCGCGGATCACCGTGACCCCCAGACCGAGCGCCTCGTTCACCTCGCCGAGATAGCGGGTACGGCGCAGGAGCGGCTCGACCAGCGTCACGGTGAGGTCGGGCCGGGCGATGGCCAGCGGAATGCCGGGAAGGCCGGCGCCACTGCCCACGTCGACCACGGTGGCGCCGTCGTCGATGAGCTCGCCGAGGACCGCGCAGTTGAGGATGTGCCGTTCCCACAGGCGCGGCACCTCGCGCGGGCCGATCAGGCCACGCTCCACACCGTCGGTGGCCAGCGACTCGCAGTAGGCGTCGGCGAGGGGCAGCCGATCGCCGAACACCCTGACGGCGGTCTCCCGCAGCTCCTCCGGGACGCCATGTTCCACGTGAAACAACCTCACTCGGCAGTCGACTCAGTCCAGTACAAAATACATCGATGTAATTCTCCGCCCTCTCCCTCGACGGAGCGTCATCGGCCCTCCGTAGGGCAGACGAAGGGCGCCGGGGCCGGGCGCGCCGGCCGTGCGGTGCCGACGCTCATTCTCCCCGCCCTGCGACACGCGGCACAAGCCCGGACTCGCGGCCTGTGGATAACCCGCGCGGCGCCCGCCGAGATAGGAGAACGGGCGGCCCACGCGGATCCGTCGCCGCGCGGGCCGCCCGTCCTGCGAGCGGCGATCGGTCACTCCGGGATGACGACCACCCGGCGTGACTTGTCCGTGCCCACACTCTCGCTGTAGACGCCGGGCACCGCGGCGACGGCGTCGTGCACGATCTTGCGCTCGAAAGGCGTCATCGGTGCGAGCTCTTCCTTCGCGCCGGAGCCCTTCACCCGCTCGGCCACCTCCGTGCCGAGCCGTGTCAGCTCCGAACGCTTACCCGCGCGCCACCCCGCGATGTCGAGCATCAGCCGGCTGCGCACGCCCGTCTGCTGCTGCACGGCCAGCCGGGTGAGCTCCTGCAGCGCATCGAGCACGTCGCCCTTGTCGCCCACCAGCCGGCCCAGATCCCGGCCGCCGTCGATGCTCACCACCGCGCGCCGCCCCTCGACGTCCATGTCGATGTCGCCGTCGTAGTCGAGGACATCGAGGAGCTGCTCGAGGTAGTCGCCCGCGATCTCCCCCTCCTCGATGAGGAGGTCCTCACCGCTGAGGGTGTCGTCGCCGTCCGCCGGCGCCTCCGCGGTTCCGGCGTCGGCCACGGCCGGGTTGTCGTGATCGTCGGCCCGGTCCTCGTCGGACATGACCGCTTCGTCCTGCGCCACGTGATTCTCCTTGTCATCGTGCCCCGCTGCGGGGGAAGCTGTGGTGCCTCGCCGGGGAGGCAGCCCGGGGTGCCTGGGGGAGCGGGGCTCAGCGCTTCTTCTTGCCGCCGCCCGGCGTGTTCTTGCCGCCGGGCTTGCCGCCGCCGGGGCGCCCGCCGGGGCGCTGGGCGCCGCGCTGGCCACCACCCTTGGCCTGGTTCTGGCCGCCGGCCTTCTGCCCCGGCTGCGGCTTCTTCCCGGCCTGCGGCTTCTTCCCCGCCTGGGGCTTCTTGCCGGCCTGGGGCTTCTTCTGCCCCGGCTGCGCCGCCTTGCCCGCCTGCGTCCCGGGGGACCGCTGCCCGGAGCCGCCCTTGGCCGCGCCGCCCTTCCGGCCGCCCTGTCCGGCCGTGCCCTCGCCGCCCTCGCCGCCGGGCGAGTCGTCGGCCGCGTCGTCGTCGGAGACGATCTCGGCGTCGATCACCGTGGCGCGCTGCTTCGCCTGCCCCTTCTTCCCCTGGCTGGGGCGGGCGCCGGGCTTGGGGGCGCGATCGGCACGGACCTGGGCGATCCGCTCCTTCTTCGCCTCGTCCTCCTTGGCGATCTTCTTGAACACATAGTGCTGCTGCACCACGGTCCACGCGTTGTTGCTCACCCAGTAGATGAGGATGGCCACCGGCAGGAACGAGCCGGAGACGAGCACGCCGAGCGGGAAGACGTACACCGCCAGCTTGTTCATGATCTTCGCCTGCGGCTGCGCGGCGGCGTCGGGGCTCTGGCGCTGCACCGAGGCCTTGGCGTTGAGGTGCGTGGCGATGGCCGCGACGATCATCAGCGGGATGGCGACGGCGGCGATCATCGCGCGCGACGGCGTGTCGATGAAGCCGTAGAAGCCCTTGAACGTCTCGGCCGACTGCGTGATGTAGCTCGACAGCGGCACGCCGAAGAGGTTGGCGTGCATGAAGTTGTTGACGTCCTCGGGCGTGAACGCGTAGTTCGCGATGCTCGCGTTGTACTGCGCGCACGTGGCCGGGTCGGGGATGTTCTCGCACACGTTGACCACGCGCCCGATGCCGCCGGTGCGGTTGAACGAGCGCAGCACGTGGAACAGGCCGATGAACACCGGCGCCTGCGCCAGCATCGGCAGGCAGCCGAGCAGCGGGTTGAACCCGTGCTCCTTCTGGAGCTTCTGCATCTCGACCGCCATGCGCTGGCGGTCGTTCTTGTACTTCTTCTGCAGCGCCTTGATCTGCGGCTGAAGCTCCTGCATCTGACGCTGCGTGCGGATCTGCTTGACCGCGGGCCAGTACAGGATGACACGCAGAGTGAACACCAGGAACACGACGGAGAGCACCCATGTGATCGCGCTCTGCGAGCCCAGGCCGAGGAGCTCGAAGAACTTGTACCACATCCGCATGATCCACGAGACAGGCCAGTAGATGAAGTCAAGCACGGCGCTAGGCACTCCTATTCTCAGCGCAGACTGCGGGGCAGCCCGTCCGGGTCATCTCCAGGTCATCGGTGGCGGCGTGGGCGTCCGCCCTCGGCGGACGCCTCCCGATGGTCCCCCGCCGGGGTTCCGGCGGGGCGCCGGGGTCGGCCCCCGTGCCGCGGCGGGACGGGGTCCCATCCTCCCGGATACCAGGGTCCGCACTTGAGCAGTCGCCATGAGGTGAGCGCCAGGCCACGGAGCAGCCCCCATTCTCGCAGGGCCTCGACGGCGTACTCGCTGCAGGTGGGGGTGAACCGGCACGTCGGCGCCCGCATGGGCGAGACGTACGTGCGGTAGAGCTCGATGAGGAACATCGCTCCGCGCGCCGGGAGCGTCCTCAGCCGCGCCGCAGCGCCCCGCGCCGGGCCGGGCGCGGTGGGAGAGGCGGGAGCGGGTGCGGCGGGGGCGGGGGGCGTCATCGCCTCGCCGCCCCTGCCGGGGACGCCGCGACGGGCGGCGGATCCGCGCGCAGCGCGCCGAGCTTGCGCAGCGCCGAGCCGATCTGCTCGTCGAGCTGCGCGGATGTGGCGGTCGCGGCACCGGGGAGCGCGCGCAGCACCACGGAGGCGCCGTCCGGCAGGCGCCGCAGGTACCGGGCGGAGACATGACGAAGCCGCCGGGACACCCGGTGGCGTACCACCGAGTTCCCGACGGCTGTGCTGACGATCAGGCCGACGCGCGGCCGCGGCACCGCGATCTCGTCCGCGGACCCGTCGGCGGCCGCGCCCTGCGCGTCCCGTCCGAGGAAGTGGACGACGACGTCGCGGCGCCCGCATCGACGCCCGGCGCGCATCACGGCGGTGAAGTCGCTGTGATGCCGCAGCCGGTGATGTTCAGGCAGCACCTGCGCGATCCGAGCCCGTGGCCGCCGATCAGGCAGTCAGCGAGGCGCGGCCCTTGCGACGGCGGTTCCCGACGATCGCGCGGCCGGCGCGGGTGCGCATGCGCAGCCGGAAGCCATGAACGCGCGCGCGGCGCCGATTGTTCGGCTGGAATGTCCGCTTGCCCTTGCTCACGGTGATCTCTCCTTCACGTCCTCCGGCACCTGCAGGCGCCACGGCGGTTGTCTGTGGTGGTGTGTGCGGCGTCGACGGGACGCGACGGCCGCGCACGGGCGGTCTGCACCGCTCCGGCAGCCCGCCGGCGGGGGATCAACCGTGCCGGGGGCCGCGGCCGGCGCCCGCGCGGGGCGGCGACCGAACACGGCCCCGGGCGTGATCATGGACCCATGCCGAGGGCATCCCGGTGGAAACGGGAGACCGCCCGAGACTACTCAGGCGAAGCGTCCAGGTCAAACCGGGGATCGCACGCCGGCACCCCGCGCGACCTGCGGCGGACCGCCGAGTGCGACACGCCACAGACACGCCGGTGCTTGCCCGAGTCACGGAAATGTGCGTTTCCGTTGCAGAAGCGTTTCCCCCTTGTTAGCGTTCCGTGTGACGAAGCGGTAACGACACCGCACAGGGACGCCCGGCCCAGGGCGGCGCACCGTCACCTCGGTGCGAGCCCGGGTTCCCCTCAGAACTTCACATGCCACCGACGCTCTCCACAGGTTCGTCCCCAGTGCTGTGGACCGTTGCGCCGGGTCACCGGACCGCTACTCACAGAAGCGGTCCACTATCGTCCACAGTTGTCCACAGTTGTGGATAATCGTGTGGATACATCGTCGGCCGGTGCACCCCGCCGGCGGAAGCGCGGCCCGATCGAAGGCATCACCGCACGTCAGCGGTGGTCCACGGGTACCGACAACGCCAGGGGAGGAAGAGGTTCTGTGGAGGAAGACCCCAACGTTCTGTCACGGGTGTGGCCGATCGTCGTCTCCGAACTCACCTCTTCGAACGGCGCCGGCGACGGCCGCGACCTCCCCGGCCTGCCGCTGAGCCGTCAGCAGCGCGCCTGGCTCCTGCTGGCCAAGCCGATCACGCTCGCGGGGGGGTTCGCGCTGCTCTCGGCGCCGTCGAGCTTCGCGCGCGACGCGATCGAGCGCGTGCTGCGCCAGCCGATCTCCGACTCGCTCGAGCGTCACCTGGGCGAGCCCGTGGAGATCGCCGTGCGCATCGACACCTCCATCGACGACGAGCCCGCACCGGCGCAGCGCGAGCCGGAACCGCAGGGCGCGCCCGCCACATCGCCCGGCATGTGGGCGGCGGCCGCCACCGACCGGCACGCCGCCGACACCGACACCCTGCTGCAGGGCCGGCGCGAGCAGCTGTCCGAGGAGGCCGAGCAGGACCTCATCGCGGAGGAGCGCGAGGCCCGCGAGAGCCTCGACCGCTCGTGGCCGTCGCACTTCAACACCCCGGCGCCCGAGGCGGCGGGCAGCGCGCGCGAGGCCGGCCTCAACCCCAAGTACACGTTCGACACGTTCGTCACCGGCCCGTCCAACCGTTTCTCGCACGCCGCGGCCGTGGCGATCGCCGAGGCGCCGGCCCGCGCGTACAACCCGCTGTTCATCTGGGGCGAGTCGGGCCTGGGCAAGACGCACCTGCTGCACGCCGCCGGCCACTACGCCAAGCGGTTGTTCCCGGGCCTGCGCGTGCGCTACGTCTCCACCGAGGAGTTCACCAACGACTTCATCAACAGCATCCGCGACGACCGCAAGGTGGCGTTCAAGCGCCGCTACCGCGAGACCGACGTGCTGCTGGTGGACGACATCCAGTTCATCGAGAACAAAGAGGGCATCCAGGAGGAGTTCTTCTACACCTTCGAGGCCCTGCACAACGCCAACAAGCAGATCGTCATCACCTCCGACCGGCCGCCCAAGCAGATGGCGACTCTGGAAGACCGCCTGCGCACCCGGTTCGAGTGGGGGTTGATCGCCGACGTCCAGCCGCCCGACCTCGAGACGCGCATCGCGATCCTGTCCAAGAAGGCGCAGATGGACTCGATCG
>CAZDSL010000047.1:0-12384 GCA_964507655.1 uncultured Mycobacteriaceae bacterium
GACCGCACCGGCGACGCCGCCCGCACCGCCCGCGTGCGTGCCCTCGTGCACGGCCTCGACGACGCCCCCCTGCACGCGCTGCACCGCCGCATCGGCGAGCTGTCCGAGGCGTGCCTGTTCGAGTCGGCCGCGCGCCGCCGCGACCGACTCGACACGCTCGTCTCCGCCCTGCACCGCACCCAGAGGCTGCACGCGCTCGCCCGGCTCGACGAGCTCGTCGTGGCGCGGCCCGACGGCGCCCGCGGCTGGCAGTTCGCGGTGGTGCGGGCGGGCCGGCTCGCCGCCGCGGGCACGGCGCCGCGCGGCACGGCCCCGATGCCCGTCGTCGACGCGCTCCGGCTCGGCGCCGAGACGGTGCTGCCCGGCGAGGGCCCGCTGCGGGGCGCCGCGGCGGGCGAGGTCGCGCTCGTCGCGCGGTGGATAGAACGCCCCGGCACGCGCATCGTGCACGCCTCGGACGGCTTCGCCGAGCCCGCCCGCGGCGCGGGCCGCTGGCGGGAATGGGCCGAGCGCGCCCGCGCCGGGCGCGAGACCGCCGCGATCGCGGGGTGATCCCCCGCCGCACGCGCGGGCGGGTCACAATGGGCGGGCACGGGGCATTCCGCCCGCGCGGCACCGCACCTCGAGGAGTCGAACTACCGATGATCACCGCAATCGTCCTGGCCAGCGTGTCCCCCGCCGAGATCCCGGACGCCGCCCAGGCCATCGCCGACATCCCCGGCGTGGGCTCGGTCTACTCGTGCGCCGGCGACGTCGACCTGGTCGCGGTGGTCCAGGTGCGCGACCACGAGGCCGTCGCCGACGTCGTCACCGGGCGCATCAACAAGGTGCCGGGGATCCTCCGCACCACCACGCACATCGCGTTCCGCTCCTACTCGAGCGCCGACGTGGAGCAGGCCTTCTCCATCGGGGAATGACGCCCCGCCGGCTCAGCCCGCCTCCTCCGCCGCCGCCGCGGCGCTGACCTCCACCCACCGGTCGAGCAGCGCCGCGGCGGCGCCCGAGTCGATCGCGTGCACCGCATCGGCCCACTGCGCCGCCACGCGCGCGGTCACGTCGCCCGTGCCGCCCCTATGCGCCGCCAGCGCCGCCGCCGAGTTGAGCAGCACCGCGTCCCGCACCGGCCCGCGCTCGCCGCCGAACACCGCGCGGGCCACCCGCGCGTTGTGCTCCGCGTCGCCGCCGCGCAGGCGCTCGAGCGGCACCAGCTCGATGCCCAGGTCGCGCGGGTCGAGCGTCTGGCGCCGCACCTCGCCGCCCTCCACGAGATACACCGTGGAGGTGGTGCAGGTGGTGAGCTCGTCCAGCCCGTCGTCGCCGCGCACCACCAGCGCCGACTGGCCCCGCTCGGCGAACACGCCGGCGACGGTCTCGATCAGGTCGTCGAAGGCGCAGCCGATGAGCCCCGACCGCGGGCGTCCCGGGTTGGTCAGCGGGCCGAGCACGTTGAAGACGGTGGGGATGCCGATCTGGCGGCGCGGCAGGCCCGCGAAGCGCAGCGCCGGATGGTAGAGCGACGCGAAGCAGAAGCCGATGCCCGCCTCGCGCACGCACCGTGCCACCGCCTCGGGCCCCAGGGCGATCGTCACGCCCAGCGCCTCGAGCACGTCGGCGCCGCCCGCCTTGGACGATGCGGCCCGGTTGCCGTGCTTGATCACCGGCACCCCGGCCGCCGCGACCACCACCGAGCTCATCGTGGAGATGTTCACGGTGTTCGCGCGGTCGCCGCCGGTGCCCACGATGTCGATGCCGTCCTGCGCGCCGTCCACCAAACGCGCGTGCGCGAGCATCCCGTCGGCCAGCCCGCGCAGCTCCGTGGGCGTGGGCCCCTTCATCTTGAGCGCCACGCCGAAGGCGGCGATCTGGGCGGGGGTGGCGTTGTCGCCGAAGATCTCGTCGATGGCCCAGCGGGTGTCGTCGGCGCTCAGCTCGCCGCCGTCCACGATGCGGCCGAGGATCATGGGCCAGGTGCGCGCCCCCGCGGCCACGTCGACCTTCTGCGCGTCACGTTCCATGTCCACCCACCTCGTCGCACGGCGCACCCGCCGCGGCCGGGCCGCGGCCGCCCCGCCTTTCGGGGCGCGTCGCCTCGCGCGTCAGCCTATATGCGGCCCCGCCGCGGCCACTGCGGCCCGGTGCCCGCCGCCGCGGGAGAGCCCGCTCGTCCCGGGGCCGGGTATCAGTCGCCGGGCGCGGGGCCGGGCTGCAGCGCGTCCCATCCCACGGCGCATCCCCCGGCGCGCTGGGCCAGCCCCGCCATGCGGGAACGCTCCTGCGCCAGGTGCAGCGGATCGAGGACCTCGACCCGCTGGAGCGTCACGGCCTCGCCGCCGGGCGGCCCTTCGGCGCCCGGAGCGTCGGCACCCGGAGCGTCCGCGTCCGGGGCCTCGCCGCGCCGGTAGCCCTCCTGCGCGGCGGTGGACACCACGGCGTCCACGGCGGGCGCCGGGATCCGCAGGTGATGCCGCGACAGCGCCGGCGCGGCCGGCGACCAGGGCGGCGAACCCGCCGCGGCGCGCTCGAGAACGGCCGAGGCCGCCTCCGCGTCGTCGCCGGCCACCGCCACCACCACGAGCGACGGGTCGGCCGGGTCGAGCACCGCCGCCGCCCTGCCACGCCGCCACCGGCGCAGCCACGCCCTCGGTCCGGCTCCGTGCGCACTGCGCCTCGTCCCGTTCACCCGCCCAGACTGCCACGACCCGCCCGCGCGGCCCCGCGCACAGGCGCCCGCGCGGCCCCGGGACACGCCCGGGGACACCCCCCGACCGACGATGCGGCCTCAAACGCCCAGGTCACAGGCCATGCCCATAAATCCCGGCGACCAATTTCGGACCCGATTGGGCAGAAGTTACTACGAGGGGTCATACTTCCCCATGTGACGAGCGCAGTAGGGACATCAGGATCCGCCATCAGCCAACGGGTGCACTCGCTGAACCGGCCGAACATGGTCAGCGTGGGGACAGTCGTGTGGCTCTCGAGCGAGCTCATGTTCTTCGCCGGCCTGTTCGCGATGTACTTCGTCGCGCGCGCCCAGGCGACGGGCGGGTGGCCGCCGGAGCCCACCGAGCTGAACCTGCCGTACGCACTCACCTTCACGATCATCCTCGTGGCGTCGTCATTCACGTGCCAGCTGGGCGTGTTCGCCGCGGAGCGGGGTGACGTGTTCGGCCTGCGCCGCTGGTACGTCATCTCCTTCGTGATGGGACTGATCTTCGTCATCGGCCAGGCCAACGAGTTCCGCGAGATGGTCGCGCACGGCACCACGCTGGCCAGCAGCGCCTACGGGTCGGTCTTCTACATCACCACCGGCTTCCACGGCCTGCACGTGATCGGCGGGCTCATCGCGTTCCTGTTCCTGATCGCCAGGACGAAGATGAGCAAGTTCACGCCGGCCCAGGCCACTGCCTCGATCGTCGTCTCCTACTACTGGCACTTCGTCGACATCGTCTGGATCGGGCTGTTCCTCACGATCTACATCATCCGTTAGAGATTGACCCGAACCGGTCGGGAGCGAACACCGCGATGCGCTGTTCAGTGAAGTCCCGCGATACACAAAAGGGATACCGATGAAATCATCTCCCCCACCTGTCGCCGGCGAGCCCGGTGATGACACCCAGGCTACGGCGCAGGCACCGGATCCGGCCCGCGCCCGACGCCGCCGCAAGCTGCGCCGGCGCGCAGCAGGCGGCGCACTGCTGCTCGGAGCTCTCTCCGGCGCCGGCCTCCTCGCTGGCGTGCTGACTCCCAATCCGCAGGTCGCCACGGCGGAAGAGGACCAGACCGCGCTCGTGCGCGAGGGCGAGCAGCTCTACGACCAGTCCTGCATCACCTGCCACGGCGCGAACCTGCAGGGCGTCGACGGCCGCGGTCCCAGCCTCGTCGGTGTCGGCGAAGCGTCGGTGTACTTCCAGGTGGCCAGCGGCCGCATGCCCGCCTCCCAGCTGGGTGCGCAGATGCCCCGCAAGAAGGTCGGCTACACCGAGAAGCAGATCGACGCGCTCGGCGCGTTCGTCCAGGCCCACGGCGGCGGCCCGACCGTCCCCCGCGATTCCGACGGCGACGTGGCGGGCTCGACCCTGAACGGCTCCGGCCGCGGCGACAATGAGCTGCGCGCCTCCGACGCCGCGGTGGGCGGCGACCTGTTCCGCCAGAACTGCGCCTCATGCCACAACTTCACCGGCAGCGGCGGCACGCTGTCCTCGGGCAAGCATGCGCCCAACCTGCATGACGTGCCCGAGGCCCAGATCTACACGGCGATGCTGACGGGCCCCGAGAACATGCCCAAGTTCTCCGACCGGCAGCTGACACCGGATGAGAAGAAGGACATCATCGCGTACGTCAAGGGCGCCACCGAGTCCTCCAACCCCGGTGGGTTGGCGCTCGGCGGGTTCGGCCCTGCAGCCGAATCCGGCGTGATCTGGGCGGTCGGCATCGTCGCCGCCGTCGGCGCCGCGCTGTGGATCGGAGCCCGTTCATGAGCAACGAGAACAAGCACGACTACACCGACGAGCAGCTGGCGCAGATGAGCCAGGACGAGCTCGTCACCCTCGGCACCAACCTCGACGGCGTCGACATCGCCTACCGGCGCAAGCGCTTCGAGACGCCGGGCACCAAGGCCGAGAAGCGCGCCGAGCGCTCCATCGCCTTCTGGTTCGTCATCGCCGGCCTCGCCGCCGCCGCGTTCTTCGGCATCTACATCTGGTGGCCGTGGCAGTTCAAGGGCAACGGCGACGACGGCCAGTTCATGTACAGCCTGTACACGCCGCTCATCGGCCTCACGATGGGCATCGCGATCCTCGCGATCGGCATCGGCGCGGTACAGTTCACCAAGAAGCTGATCCCCGAAGAGGTCTCGATCCAGCAGCGCCACGACGGCCCCTCGCCCGAGGCGGACCGGCGGACGATGGCCGCGCAGCTGCAGGACTCCTACGAGGCGACCGGCATGGGCCGCCGCAAGATGCTCAAGGGCACGCTCGGCTTCAGCGCCGTCGCCCTCGGTGTGATGGCCATCCTCCCGCTCGGCGGCTTCATCAAGAACCCCTGGAAGAAGGGGCCGATGACCAACGTGGGCGACGGCACGCTGCACACCAGCGGCTGGACCCCGCACTTCCCCGGCGAGAAGATCTACCTGCGCCGCGACACCGGCAACCCGCACGTGGTCGAGAAGGTGCGCCCCGCGGACCTCGAGGCCGGCGGCATGGAGACGGTCTTCCCGTTCCGCGAGTCCGACCTCGTCGACTCCGCCGACCAGACCTCCGAGCAGAAGCTGCTCACCGCCATGCGCGGCGGCCGCAACCCCGTCATGCTCATCCGTTTCCGCACCGAGGACACGGCCAAGATGGTCAAGCGCAAGGGCCAGGTCGACTTCAACTACGGCGACTACTTCGCCTACTCGAAGATCTGCACCCACCTGGGCTGCCCGACCTCGCTGTACGAGCAGCAGACCAACCGGATCCTCTGCCCGTGCCACCAGTCGCAGTTCGACGCACTCCACTGGGCCAAGCCCATCTTCGGGCCGGCTGCGCGCGCGCTGCCTCAGCTGCCCATCACCGTCGACGAGGACGGCTACCTCGTCGCCAACGGTGACTTCATCGAGCCCCTGGGCCCGGCATTCTGGGAGCGTAGGTCATGAGCAACGCACACCTCGCCGAAGCGGCGAACAACATGGACGAGCGCTACCGGCTGTCGGCCGGCATGCGTCGCCAGATCAACAAGGTCTTTCCCACGCACTGGTCGTTCCTGCTCGGTGAGATCGCCCTCTACAGCTTCATCGTCCTGCTGATCTCGGGCGTCTACCTCACCCTGTTCTTCGACCCGTCGATGGCGGAGACCACCTACAACGGCGTCTACCAGCCGTTGCGCGGCATCGAGATGTCCAAGGCCTATGAGAGCGCGCTGGATATCTCGTTCGAGGTCCGCGGCGGTCTCTTCGCCCGCCAGATCCACCACTGGGCCGCGCTGATGTTCGTCGCATCGATCATCGTGCACCTGTGCCGCATCTTCTTCACCGGCGCATTCCGCAAGCCGCGTGAGGCGAACTGGGTCATCGGCTGCGTCATGCTGCTGCTGGGCATCGCCGAGGGCTTCTTCGGCTACGGCCTGCCGGACGACCTGCTCTCCGGCACCGGCCTCCGCATCACCTCGGGCATCATCCTGGGCCTGCCGGTGATCGGCACCTGGCTGCACTGGGCGGTGTTCGGCGGCGACTGGCCCGGCACGGTGATCGTGCCCCGCATGTACGTGCTGCACATCCTGCTCATCCCGGGCATCCTGCTCGCCCTCATCGGCGCGCACCTCGCCCTGGTCTGGTACCAGAAGCACACGCAGTGGCCGGGCGCCGGGCGCACCGAGAACAACGTGGTGGGCGTGCGCATCCTCCCGGTGTTCGCGCTCAAGTCGGGCGGCTTCTTCGCCGTCACCTTCGGCATCCTGGCCGTGATGGGCGGCATCTTCCAGATCAACGCGATCTGGAACCTGGGCCCGTACAACCCGTCGCACGTGTCGGCCGGTTCGCAGCCCGACATGTACATGCTCTTCACCGAGGGCCTGGCCCGCATCTTCCCCGACTGGGAGCTCTACCTCGGCCCGTACACGGTGCCGGCGGTGGTGTGGGTGGCCGTGGTGCTGGGCGTGGTGTTCGCGCTGCTGTTCACGTACCCGTGGATCGAAGCGAAGCTCACCAAGGACACCGAGCACCACAACCTGCTCCAGCGTCCGCGTGACGCCCCGGTCCGCACCTCGCTGGGCGCCATGTCGCTGGCCTTCTACATCGTGCTGATGCTCTCGGGCATGAACGACGTGATCGCGCTGAACTTCGACATGTCGCTCAACGCGATGACGTGGATCGGCCGCATCGGCGCGGTCGCTCTGCCCCCGATCGTGTACTTCGTGACCTACCGGTTCTGCCTGGGCCTCCAGCGCAGCGACCGCGAGGTGCTCGAGCACGGCATCGAGACCGGCCACATCCAGCGGCTGCCGCACGGCGAGTACATCGAGGTGCACCAGCCCCTCGGCCCGGTGGACGAACACGGGCACCCGATCCCGCTCGAGTACCAGGGCGCCCCGCTGCCCAAGAAGCTCAACAAGCTGGGCGCGGCCGGCCGGCCGCCGCGCGGCGGCTGGTTCTCCGCCGACCCGGAGGATCAGGCCAGGGCGCTCGACGACGCCGAGCACGAGGGCGAGGAGCGCCAGCTCCAGATGCTGCGCGAGCGGCAGGAGGAGGATCAGGGCGTCGGCCACAAGGGCTGACCCCCGACCACACCCCGACGCGGGCCCCGGACCAGTACGGTCCGGGGCCCGCGTCGTCGTGCGCCCCTCCCCTCCCCCACCGGCGGCTCCGGCGCCCCGGGCACCCTTCCCGCCGGCGGGCGCGGGCCCGATAGTCTGAACGGGGCCGCTGCCGGATCGTGGCGCCGCCCCCGTACGCCCCTCGAGGAGAGGACCTCGCCGATGCACGAGATCACCCGCATCCGCGTCATCGGCGCCGGCACGATGGGCCGCGGGATCGCTCAGCTCGCCGCCGCCTCCGGCTGCACCGTGGAGCTCACCGACTCGGCCCCCGAGGCCGTGGACGACGCCCTCGCGTTCATCGCCCGCATGCTGGCGCGCTCGGCCGAGAAGGGCCAGTGCACCCACGCTGAGGCGGATGCCGCACTCGCCCGCATCGAACCCGTCCCCTCCCCCACGGCCGCGTCGGTGCGCGTCGACCTGGCGGTCGAGGCGGTGGCCGAGAGCCTGCCCGTCAAGCAGCACCTGTTCGCCGAGATGGCGGCCGCCTTCCCCCGCGCCATCCTCGCGTCCAACACGTCGTCGCTGTCCATCACCGCGATCGCCTCCGTGGTCGACGACCCGGCACGCGTCACGGGCCTGCACTTCTTCAACCCGGTACCGCTGATGAAGCTGGTGGAGGTGGTGCCCGGCTCGCGCACCGCGCCCGAGGTGCTGGCCGCGGTGCGGGGGTTCGTCGAGCGCACCGGCCACACCCCCGTCCAGGCCGTGGACAGCCCCGGATTCCTGGTCAACCTGCTCGGGCGCGGGCTCCCCACCGAGGCCCTGGCCGTGCTGGACGAGTCGATCGCCGAGGTGGCCGACATCGACCGCATCGTGCGCGACGTGCTGCACCTCAAGATGGGGCCCTTCGAGCTGATGGATCTGGCGGGCCTGGACGTGTCCGACCCCGTCATGGAGAGCATCTGGAAGGGCTTCTACCGCGACGAGCGCCTGCGCCCGGCGGGCCGCACCCCGGTGCGCCTGTCGGCGGGGCTGCTGGGCCGCAAGACCGGCGAGGGCTTCTACCGGTACCGCGACGGCGCGCCCGTGGAGCCGCCGGAGCGCACCGTGGCCCCGGATGCGGCCGCCACGGCGCTGCACGTGGTGGGCGGCGGCCCGCTGGCCGAGCTGCTCGGCGCCGCCGGGGTGCGCGTCACCGACGGGCCCGATCCCTCCGCCGTGTCGATCGTGCAGCCCCTCGGCCGGCCCGCGTACCTGGCGGCGATCGAGCACGGCCTCGACCCGGCCCGCACCATCGGCGTCGACCCGCTCAGCGTGCCGCCCGCGGCACGGGCAGGCGCGCGGCACGGTGGCCCCGGGGCGCGTTCCGGCGGGCCCGCGCGGCTGACGGTCATCGCACCCTTCACCGTCGACGCCGAACGCGGCCGCGGCGCGGTGCGGGCGCTCGCGGCCACGGGCTGCGCGATCACCGTCACCGCCGACGGACCCGCACCCGTGGCGCAGCGCATCGCGGCGTCCATGGTCAACGTGGCGTCGCTGGCCGCCGAGAAGGGCCTGGCGACCCCGCAGGACATCGACAGGGGCGCGCAGCTCGGCCTCGGCTATCCGCTCGGGCCGCTCGCCATGGGCGATGCCCTGGGCGCCGCGCGCGTGCTCGCCATCCTCGACGGCCTGCTCGACTACACGGGCGACCCCCGCTACCGGGCCAGCGGATGGCTGCGTGCGCGGGCGGATCTGGGGCTGTCCCTGCTCGATCCGGCCGCGCGCCCGCACGATCTGGGTTGATCCGCCCCGGCGGGCCGGCGGCTCCCGGAGCCGGTCGAGGGATGCTGCGGCGGGTGCGCCGGAGCCGGCCGCGGCCCTTGCGCCGAGTGGGGCCGTCCCGGGTGCTCTGTGCGTGATCGGCACCGGAATCCGCACCGCTCGCGAGGCAGCGGCCACCGGCATCCGCCCCCCGCCGATCCCCGGCCCCCAGGCACAACGCAGCGGGCACAACGCTCGCGGCCCGCTCCAAACCCGTCAACGCACCGGGCCGCCGCACCATGGCGGTGCGGCGGCCCTGGGGCAGCGTGCGGGCGAAGGCCCGGATCGTTCAGTGGCGCTCGGGGCCCACGTAGTACTCGAACACGAGGCCGGCGGCGGCGAAGATCAGGAAGATCGCGGCGATGATGAACAGCCACGGCAGCCACAGTGCGAACCCGATGGCGAACACGCCGGCCGAGAAGGCGACGAGGATGGGCCACCAGCTGTGCGGACTGAAGAAGCCCAAGTCGCCGGAGCCGTCGCTCACCTCGGCCTCTTCGTAGTCTTCGGGGCGGGTGTCGAGACGCCGCGCGACGAACCGGAAGTAGGTGCCGACGATCAGCGACAGGCCCGCGGCCAGCACCATGGCCGTCATGCCGGCCCACTCGAGCTCGTTGTCGATGGCGGTGAACACGCCGTAGACGATCGCGATGATGATGAAGAACACCGTGATCAGTTCGAAGATTCTTGCTTCGACCTTCATGTCAGTCCTCGTCCTTGATCCGCTCGGGGGCTACTTGCCGGCCGCCGCAGCGTCGGTCGCCTGATTGAACCGCTGCTCGAACGGGTGCGTGGTGATGGCCGTCGGCGTGCAGACGTCCGTGCCGTTGTAGTTGCACAGGTCGTCGGTGGCCGCCGGGTTGGCCTGCTTCGAGTGCTCCTGCTGCAGCTGGCCGAGGGCATCGGCGTTGCTGACCTGCCGGCCGCCGTTGCGCTGCGGGTCGCGCAGCTCGAGGTACTCGCTGAAGAGCTGCTCGGGGACGGCGCGGACCTCGAAGTTCATCATCGCGTGGTACGTGCCGCACATCTCGGCGCAGTGGCCGACGAAGGCGCCGGGGTGATCGATCTTGCTGATCGTGAACTCGTTGCGCGACTGGTTCTCCTCCGGGAACGGGAAGACGTCGCGCTTGAACAGGAACTCGGGCACCCAGAAGGAGTGGATGACGTCGCGCGAGGCCAGCGTGAACCGCACCGACTGATCCACCGGGAGCACCAGCACCGGGATCTCCGTGGTGGAGCCGACGGTGGTGATCTGGTCGTTGTAGAGGTAGGACCAGTTCTCGCGCATCTTCGTCTGGCCGCGCTCCGCGGCCTCCTCCACCTCGGGGGTGACGTCGAAGTGCCGGTTGAGCTTGCGGTCCGGGTCCTCCGGCGAGGGGTCCGGCGGGTTCTCGTAGCCGGCCGTGGGCGCCTCGCGGTAGCCGAACTGCCAGTTCCACTGCAGTGCGGTGACGTCGACGGTGACGTCGGGATCCGACGGGTTCTCGTTGACGAAGTTCTGCGTCTGCACCGTGAAGAAGAACAGCACGGCGATCGCGAGGAACGGGAACGCGGTGTACGCGAGCTCCAGGGGCACGTTGTACTGCGTCTGCCGCGGGAAGTCGGGCGAGTTCTTCTTCTTGCGGTGGAACAGGAGGGTCCAGAAGACCAGGCCCCACACCAGCATGCCCATGGCCATGGCGGCCACGATCGACCACGTCCACAGCTCGCGCGTGCGCTGCGCCTGCGGCGTGACGCCGTCGGGCCAGCCTGCACGGAGGATCGGGTTCTTGATGTCTGTGAGGGAGCATCCCGCGAGCGCCATCCCTGCAAGGCCCAAAGATGCCGCAAGTCCTATGCGCCGGACGAGCCGACGCCGACCACCGTGTGCCACGTTCACGCCTTCCTGCCTTGCTTCTGCCGAGTGTTGCCCATCGGAATACTACGCAGCGTAGACCACCCGGCCCGCAGAACCCGAACTCGGGCCCGCCGCCTGCTCGGCGCACCCCGGTGCGGCCTGCCGCACCGCGGGCCGCGCCGGACCTTCCGGCCCATTGTGCGGCATACTCTGCTTGCGGAAACGCCGATTCGAATAACTCCGGCGAGACCGCCGCGCCCCGTCCGCGAGGCACGGTGGCCGCCGATGATCTGTGAGGTGTGCAGCCCCTGTGTGTGGCCTTCTGGGACTCGTCAGCGCCGACGCCGCGGCGTCGGACTCCATCGAGGCGGTGCGGTCGGCCCTGGCCTGCCAGCGCCACCGCGGCCCCGACGAGTCGGGAGTGTGGACGGACGCCGCCGAGGGCGCCGGCGCGCGCGTGGTGTTCGGCTTCAACCGGCTGTCGATCATCGACATCGGCCATTCGCACCAGCCGCTGACGTGGGGGCCGGAGGACGATCCGGAGCGCTACACGCTCACGTTCAACGGTGAGATCTACAACTATGTGGAGCTCCGCGAGGAGCTCGAGCGCGTCCACGGCGCGGTCTTCCGCACCGACGGCGACTCCGAGTCGATCGTCGCCGCCTACCACTACTGGGGACCGGAGGCGGTGGAACGCCTGCGCGGCATGTTCGCGTTCGCGGTGTGGGACAGCCGCGAGCAGGTGATGTTCCTCGCCCGCGACCCGTTCGGCATCAAGCCGCTGTTCCTCGCCACCGGCCCGGGCGGCACCGCGTTCTCCAGCGAGAAGAAGAGCCTGCTGGGGCTGGCCGACGTGCTCGGCATCGGCCTGGAGCTCGACCCGCGCGCCACCGAGCACTACATGGTGCTGCAGTACGTGCCCGAGCCGGAGACCCTGCACGCGTCGATCCGCCGCCTCGAGTCGGGCACCTGGGCCACCGTCCGCCCCGGCGGCGCAGTGCAGGCGCACCGCTATTTCCGGCCGCGCTTCCCCGTGCGCCCCATCCCCGCCGGCGGCGAGGAGGCGCGCTACCGCGAGATCGCGGCGGCCCTCGAGGACTCGGTGGCCAAGCACATGCGCGCCGACGTCACCGTCGGCTCGTTCCTCTCGGGCGGCATCGACTCGACGGCGATCGCCGCGCTGGCGATGCGGCACAACCCCGACCTGATCACCTTCACCACCGGATTCGAGCGCGAGGGCTATTCCGAGGTGGACGTCGCCGCCGAGTCGGCCGCCGCGATCGGCGCGCGGCACGTGGTCAAGGTGGTGAGCCCCGCCGAGTTCGCCGAGGTGATCCCGCAGATCATCTGGTACCTCGACGATCCGGTGGCAGACCCGGCCCTGGTGCCGCTGTACTTCGTGGCCCGCGAGGCGCGCAAGCACGTGAAGGTGGTGCTCTCGGGCGAGGGCGCCGACGAGCTCTTCGGCGGCTACACCATTTATAAGGAGCCGCTCTCACTCGCGGCCTTCGAGA